>JBQCEJ010000093.1:0-14395 GCA_051960355.1 Verrucomicrobiota bacterium
GGCTGATCACCCCGAAGCCGAGCCGATCACCTGCCTTGTCTATGGCATTTCCGATGGCTTGCCGACGCTCGCCGGTTCCGCCGGTTTCACTCCGGCGGGCTTTCGCGCCCCCGATGGACGCATCTGGTTTCCCAATGCCAAAGGGCTGGCAGTCGTCAATCCCGCGCAGGTCGAGCGCAATCGTTTGCCGCCGCCGCTCGTGATTGAGGAAGTCTCCGTCGCCGGCCATTCCCTCGAACGCCTGCCGCCGGAGCGTCGTGGCGAGGGTGCCGTGCGCATTCCGCCCGGTGGGCAGCAGATTGAAATTCAATTCGCCGCGCTGAGCTTTTCCGCGCCCGAGAAAGTAATGTTCAAGTGGCGGCTTCAGGGATTGGAAAAAAACTGGTCCGAACCGCAGTCCCGCCGCGTCGCAACCTACAGCTATCTGCCACCGGGCAAATATGTGTTTCAACTGATGGCCTGCAACAACAACGGTGTCTGGAATGAGAACGCGGCGACACTCCCGCTGGCGGTGCTGCCTTTTTTCTGGGAAACCTGGTGGTTCAAACTTGCGATCACGATGCTCGGTCTCTTGCTGTTCGTGGCGCGATCATTCTTGTCCAGCGAAGTCGACTGAAGCGGAGACTCGAACGCGCCGCGCGCGAACGCGAACTGGAACGCGAGCGGGCGCGCATTGCGCAGGATATCCACGACGACCTGGGCGCCAGTCTCACGCGCATCGGCATGTTGAGTCAGACCGCCGGTGAAACGCCGGAGGATCCCGAACGCACTGCGGGTTACCTGGCGCAGATTTACGCCGCCGCCCGCGAGATGACGCGCGGCATGGATGAAATCGTCTGGGCCGTGAACCCGCGCCACGACACGTTGGAAAGCTTGTTCAACTACCTGGCGCGCTTTGCCCATGAATTTCTGGCGCCCGCCAAGATTCGTTGCCGATTGCAGGTCCCGGTGGAATTCACCGATCGCCCCATGCGGTCCGAGCTTCGGCATCACCTGTTCCTCGCGTTCAAGGAAACCCTGCACAATGCCGTTCGCCACTCGGGCGCGGATGAAGTTCAGGTGAGTATTTCGCTCGAAGCCAATGTCCTGAAAATCGTCGTTGCTGACAACGGCCAGGGCGCGGTTGCCAGCGCGGTTTCGGATGGCGAATCCTGCTCAGGCCGGATCGCGACGGGCCACGGTTTCGCAAATATCCAATCCCGGCTTGAGCGTGTGGGCGGCCATAGCCGGATCACCAGCATCCCGGGCAAAGGGATGCGGGTCGAGCTTCAGGCCCCATTGTTCGGCGCCGCGTCGGTGAAAGCGGAAGGGTTGTGATCGTGAAGCTCGCCGTTCCTCTGTCATGAGAACACAGGATGGTCAGCGCGGATGATTTCTACTAAACATATGGCCATGGCGATCCGAGTTTCAGTGGTGGAAGATGACGCCCAAGCGCGCGAACTTTTGGTCGGCTGGATCAACCGCTCGCAGGAATTCCAATGCGCCAGCGATCACCCATCCGCCGAGGAAGCGCTGGAAGCGATTCCCAACACCCGGCCGGACATCATCCTCATGGACATCAACCTGCCCGGCATGAACGGGCCGGAATGCGTGCGCCGATTGAAGCCGCTGCTGCCCGACGCGCAGTTCGTGATGGTCACGATCTATGAGGATTCGGATCACATCTTTCAGGCGCTCCAGGCTGGCGCGACCGGTTACCTGCTCAAACAAACCGAACGCACGGAATTGCTGGCGGCGCTCCGGCAGGTTCATGCCGGAGGTTCGCCCATGACGCCGAACATTGCGCGCAAAGTCGTCCGCACCTTCCAACAGCCGCAGCCGCAGCCGCCGCTGGAACCGCTGACCGAATTGTCCATGCGCGAAAACGAAATTTTGCAACTGCTGGCCCAGGGTTTTCTTTACAAGGAAATCGCCGAGAAACTCGGGATCAAGCTCCCGACGGTCGACAGCCACATCCGCCGGATCTATGAAAAGCTTCACGTCCGCTCCCGTTCGGAAGCCATTGCCCGTTACGCGCATCTGCCCATCGGCCAGCCTTTGTCGCGCGGCCTTAATCGTTGCGATTCGGCGCGCAAGCGGTGATGCGGCGTTTGGGATTAGGGTGCGCTGATGCGGTAGCGCTTCGGGGGAGCGTTTTCGGCTTCGAGTCTGCCTGACCAAAGCCCTTTACCGCTTCCTTCGCCCGCGATACTCTGGCGAGCCACTAGCGCATGCGAAAACTGAAGCAACTTTTTGAAAACAATCAGGCGTGGGCCGAAAAAATTCGGCAGCGCGACCCGGAGTTCTTCGTGAAACTTTCGCAACAGCAGTCGCCGCGTTACCTGTGGATTGGCTGCTCGGACAGCCGCGTTCCCGCCAATGAGATCGTGGGGTTGCTGCCCGGCGAGTTGTTTGTTCATCGCAACATTGCCAACCTGGTCGTGCATACGGATTTGAACTGCTTGTCCGTGATGCAGTTCGCCGTGGAGATTCTTAAAGTGCGCCACATCATCGTCTGTGGACATTACGGTTGCAGCGGGGTGATCGCGGCGCTGCGGCGCGATCGAATCGGGCTGAGCGACAACTGGCTGCGTCATCTCCAGGATGTGCGGCAGAAACACGAAAAAGCTCTCGCAACTGCCAGTGGCGATGTCGAAGCTTCGGATCGGCTCTGCGAATTCAATGTCATCGAGCAGGTGGCCAACGTCTGCCAGACCACGATCGTGCGCGATGCCTGGGACAAGGGCCAGGAGCTGGCGGTGCATGGCTGGATTTATGGTTTGAAGGATGGCCATTTGCGTGACCTGAACGTCACGGTCAGTGATTTTCAGGAAAGCCTCACCGCCTATCCCGCCGCGCTCTCCGCTTTGGCCTGATCAATTTGGAATTTCTGCAAGTGTCCCTCCCGGTGAATCGCACCGCGCGGCGTTCGTTTGAAACGCGGGAAATGGCGGCCCAACCGAGGCTCGAACGAACCGAGATTGAAAAAGGCGTCGCGTTTCTCCATGTTCTTGGCGCATGACATGCCAGCGTTTTTTCATCCTCCTGCTCCTGGGTTTCGCGGCGTTGACAGGTTGCCAAAAAGCCCCGCCGCCTGAGCCCGCGTCCCCGCCGCAAGCGCTGGAGATCGATCCCGTGCGCGGTCATCTGCTCCACGCGCAGCCGAAATTGCCGACGATCAAAGTCTGGGTTGGCGACCAGGAACTCACGACGGAAATCGCCAGCACCATGACGCAGATTGCCACCGGCATGATGTTCCGCACGAACATGCCGGAGAATGAGGCGATGATTTTTGTGTTTCGCGTTGCCGGCCCGCAAAGTTTTTACATGCGCAACTGTTTCGTGCCGCTTTCCGGCGCTTACATCAGTCCGAGCGGCGAGATTCTCCAAATCATTAAAATGGAACCGCACGACGAGACCGGCATTCCGTCGAATTCGAACAACGTGCAGTTCGTGCTCGAAGTGCCGCAAGGCTGGTTTGAGCGGCATAAAATCGGGGTTGGAGCGATCGTTCGGACCGAGCGCGGCAGCTTGCAGGAAACGTTCTTCGGGAGAAAGTGAAGCGTTGAAATGAAAATCGCGCTGGCTCAACTCAACCCGATTGTCGGCGATCTGCCGGGCAACGAAGCCAAGATTCTCGCCGCGTATCAACGCGGAGTTGAGGCCGGTGTCGAAATGGTGGTTTGCCCGGAGCTGAGCCTGACCGGTTATCCGCCACGCGATCTTCTCCTCAAGAAAGCTTTTATTGCACAGAATCTCGCCGCCTTGAATCGCCTGGCCGCGGCGATCGGCAAAACAGCTTTGCTCGTCGGTTACGTCGGTGAAAACCGCTTGCAACCCGGCCGCGTCGTCACCAATTCGGCCGCGCTCCTGCAACACGGAAAAATCGTAACCACGCGCGACAAAACACTGCTGCCGACCTACGACGTCTTTGACGAGGATCGTTATTTCGAACCAGCGACGGAGAATCGCCCGGTGAATTTCAATGGCCAGACGATCGGCATCACGATCTGCGAAGACATTTGGAATGACGAAGATTTCTGGCCGGAACGACGCTATCGGCACAATCCGCCGGTGGATCTGGCGGAAGCCGGTGCACAAATCCTCTTCAACATTTCCGCTTCGCCCTGGCACATCGGCAAGAACCAAACCCGCTACGACATGCTTCGGAGCCTGGCGCTCAAGACGAAACGCCCGGTTGTGTTCTGCAATCAAGTGGGTGGAAACGATGAACTGGTTTTCGACGGCGGCAGTCTCGTTTTCAACGCAGCGGGCGAGCTGATCGTTCAGGGCAAATTGTTCGAGGAAGATTTCATTGTGGTGGATCTCGCGTCATCCTCGGGCGCAAAGCGAATCGCTGAATCGCTGCATTTGCCGTGCGTTGAGGAACTGGTTTACAAAGCGCTCGTGCTTGGCTTGCGTGACTATCTGCACAAGTGCGGTTTCAAAGCGGCCGTGCTCGGCTTGAGTGGCGGCATCGATTCCGCCGTGACCGCAGTTTTGGCGGTGGCGGCGCTTGGAAAGGAAAACGTGCGCGGGTTGTCGTTGCCCTCGCAATTTTCCTCCCAACACAGCCTGGACGACGCACGCATTCTCGCCGAGCGGCTCGGCATTCCATACGACGTCGTGCCCATTCAGCCGGGATTCACTGCATTGAAACAAACCTTGCAACCGCTCTTTGTCGGTCGCCCCGAAGACACCGCCGAGGAAAACATCCAAGCGCGGCTTCGCGGCGTAATCCTGATGGCGTTGTCGAACAAATTCGGCTCGCTGCTGCTGACCACGGGCAACAAAAGCGAACTGGCGGTTGGCTATTGCACGCTTTACGGCGACATGTGCGGCGGGCTGGCCGTCATCAGCGACGTTCCCAAGACGATGGTTTATCGCGTTGCGAAATGGATCAACCGCGAGCGGGAGATCATTCCCGAATCGTCCATCACGAAGCCGCCTTCCGCCGAGTTGCGACCGGACCAATGCGATCAGGATTCGCTGCCGCCCTACGAGATTCTCGACGCCATCCTGGATCTTTACGTCGTGCAGGGGAAATCCAGCGCGGAAATCGTGCTGGCGGGATTTGATGAAGCGGTCGTGCGCCGAGTGCTTCGGTTGATTGACCTGAACGAATACAAACGTCGCCAGGCCGCGCCGGGTCTGCGCGTGACGACGAAGGCGTTTGGAGTGGGGCGGCGGATTCCCATCGCGCAGCGGTATTGGGAAAAATGAAGCACTGGCGGACTGGCTGACAGCGCGCCCAGCAGCAGCCAACGTGAGTCGCTCGAAAATTCTCCCAGGAGTATGTAACTCCGCACGGAATCGCGTTTGCTGCTACCATGGCGGGAGGTCGAGCGGAGGTGGCTGGGTTGGAGGAGGCAGCATCACGGAGTCACTGCCGGTTGAGTCCATCCACCCCGTTGGATTTAGTTGTTCTTCGGTAACGGCGCGGAAGAATCGCTGTGACTCCGGAGCACCATGATGAAGCCACTCCACGATTGCGCCATTGTTCACCACGCTGGTGATGGTTTTCCAATCGGTCTGATTGGTCGAGATCTGCAAGACCGCTTGTTCGCCTGGTGGAATGGCGAGGTACAACGTTTGTGGCTCAAACGGGGAATCAGCATCGCGACGAATATGAATCGTCAGGCTTTGATTCGTCAGCTGCTTTCCCGATGGGAACAGAACGGGCAAATTCATCGCAGCATTGAAGGAGCTCCACTGGTAATCCGCGTTCGATTGCCAAGACGAATCATCACTGGAGGAAACCAGGGTGCCGAGTTTGTGAAATGTAATGTTCACGGGGCCTTGGATAATCCCCGGTCCTGCATTCGTGGCAGCGCCGTTTAGTTTGGCGCTATTGATCCAGTTCGTTGTGCCGGTTCTCACAAACCACGGAGTCCGAGAATTGTTTGTCAGCTCTCCAAGGTCGGCAGCGGAAAAGACGATATCCGGCTGCGCCGAGCGACGCAGAACAAGCTGCCGAGTCATGGCGCCGTTTTGGCCAATCCATGTCAGCGCGTGCGTGGCCCTCGGAACGAAGGTATTGCGCCTGCGGTTGAACGCTTGCCGCACGAATTTGAGCTTCTCGACTCCTGCCCGCCAGACCTGGCCATCGCTGGACGGAAACGTGCGGGTGCCGGCGGGCAGCGGCTCGCAGTTGATGTTGTCCTTGCGCAACAGGTAGCGCAGGCCGCCGACGTCGTCGCGAGTCAGGCCGGTAAAAAACATCCCGGGTTGGAGCTTTTGTTCTGCAACGGCTGAATCCACTTGCGCCAGCGGATTAACTGAAACTTCAACAACATCGGTTCGCCCCGGCCCCCAGAAGTCATCAATGACGGTGCCCGTGAACAAAGTGCCGTTGACGTATCGGCTGGGTGAATAGTTCTCCGGATCAAAGTTCCGCAGCAAAATCAAAGTGCCATACCAAGATTCATCCCAAGTGGACTCGTCTCGAAAAAACGACCAGCTCGAATCCCATTGGCGCAAATCGAAGACGTTGTGAGTCGGCTGGCCCAAGCCCAGTTGCTCGAGCAGCAAGCTTAACGTCGCGGATTTCAAATCCAACCGTTCCCCCGCTGCCGGCAGGTTGTACCGACGGGTGTCGAGCGAATAGTTGGTCAGAACGATGGCGGATGCGGGCGGCAGGTCATTCAGAATCTTGAAAGCCGCTTCGACCGCCGCCACACCTCCGTTGCCGAAATAGGCCACGAATGATGGGTCGAAACCGTATGTCACCACCGGGACGTTCCAGCGATATTCTTCGTCGATGTCCACTGGGCCGCCAATGTCACCCAGCAGGCGGTAACCGTTGGTCTGGCTCATCCAATCGGCGTAAGGCCCGATCAGGGAAAATGCGTGAGCGTTCAGGCTGGAAAAAGCCAGCAGGGATCCCAAAAGGCAGCGGAGCAATGTCGTTTTCATTCCTTGATTTCTCTTCAGCGCGGTTGAGCATAGTTAACCCTATCGCAAACTCAAGCTCCATGGATCCACATCGCTCAGCGGTATTGGGAGAAATAACCGGCGGTGAGTTTTTTACGGCAACTCTCGTTGCAATCTCGTTTGGCCGGCGATGATCACGAATAGATGGGCACGAGATACTTTTCGCTAAAATCCAAACCGGGCAGATCGAGTTTAACTTCGAGCTCCCAGAAACGGGGTTTTTCCGCGCTGAGATGGGTTGGCAACGCCTCGGGCGGAAGGTCGAAACTGAGTTCCACGGCTTCTTTCAGTGGCAGGTTGCGAGGTTGGTCCAAAATCCATGTCGCGCTCCAGATTTCTTCCTGAACCAGACTGGCGCTACCATTGTCTCCCCGTCCACGGCGCTCGATCCACTGCTCCACGCAGCGCAATGTGAACGTCCCCTTGTTGACGCGGTTGACGCCTCGGGGCGGGTGCCAGCGGAGCACGACCGGTGCGGTCAGCGGGTAGGGAAAACGGGTGAAAGTGATTTTGGAATCGCCAAACTTGCGCGAGCGAGCCCATTGTCGGGCGGCCTGCCACCAAGCCAGCAAACCCAAGCTATCGAAAAGGATCACCATCGCCTTGAGCAGCCATTCCCGGCTTGCGACGAAGGCCCACCAGTTGAACATCGAAAGGAAAACCGTCACGCCCGCCGCCATCGCAGTCGCCTTGACGGCATTTCGCCAGCCTGAGACTGCGAAGCCATCGGGGTGCCACGGATAATCGGCCAGCGCCGGTTCATGGGGATGCTGGCGGGCAACGTTCAGGCGCCGCCGGTTGGCTGAGAATTGTTTTCCGGTCATGCCCCAAACCATCAACCCGCCCAAGGCGAAAGACCCACCGGCTGCGCTCAACACCCAATACGGGGCATGCACCGTGGCAGGATCCACTGGCAGAACTTTCATTCCTACGAGGCTGATGGCCGTCCCGACCGCCACAAAAAGTCCGCCGAATGCAAACCCGCCCCACGAGGAAAGGCCCAGTCGCGAGCCACGCTGTTGGAGCATGCCAGAGAGCCGACGGCGGCCGGGTGGCGCCAGTTCGTAGCGGTCTGGTTTCATGGGGATGAACGCCAAAAGCGTTTTGGTTTTTGCATCGCAGGGTTTCCTCTGATTTGAGCGTGGCTCACCGACCGTCGGCGCGAATTCAAATGCGTTTTTGGGCCAACTGCAATGAATATCCGATTGTCGAAGTGGCGAACATTGAAATGCCGCCGCACTTCGAAGGCTGAAAGCTGGTTCAACATTGTAAGATTTCCCGAGGCAGGGTTATTCTGGCTGCATGATGTCTCATGCCAAGTCCGAAGCGCTGTTTGCCGAAGCCTTGAAATACATTCCCGGCGGGGTGAATTCCCCCGTCCGCGCCTTCCGCGCCGTCGGCGGTCAGCCGTTCTTCGTCAACAAGGCCAAGGGCGCGCACGTGTGGGATGTGGATGGCAACGATTACATCGATTACGTCCTGACCTGGGGCCCGGCGATTCTCGGGCACGCGCATCCCAAAATCATTTCCGCCGTCAAGACCGCCGCGGAGAACGGCACCAGCTTCGGCATTCCAAATCCTGCCGAAGTCACGATGGCCAAGCTGATCTGCGAACTCGTCCCCAGCGTCCAGAAGGTGCGCATGACGAGCTCTGGAACGGAAGCTTGCATGAGCGCGATTCGCCTGGCGCGCGGGTTCACGCAGCGCGACAAGATCATCAAATTCGACGGCTGTTACCACGGCCATGCCGATTCACTGCTCGTCCGGGCCGGTTCCGGTGCGCTGACGTTTGGGAATCCCGACAGCGCCGGTGTGCCGGCGGCGTTTACCCAACACACGATCGTTCTGCCTTACAACGACACTGAAGCGCTGACGGCGGCGTTCGCGGCGAACAAGGATCAGATTGCCGGGATCATTGTTGAACCGGTGCCGGGTAATGCGGGTTTGTATTTGCCCAAACCGGGTTACTTGGAATTCCTGAGCCGCATTACCAAGGAGCACGGCGCGTTGTTGATTTTCGACGAAGTCATGACCGGCTTTCGCCTGGCCAAAGGCGGCGCGCAGGAACGGTTTGGCATCAACCCCGACCTGAGCTGTTTCGGCAAAGTCATTGGCGGCGGCCTGCCCGTTGGGGCGTTTGGCGGTCGGGCGGAGATCATGGATTATCTGGCGCCGCTCGGGCCGGTGTATCAAGCGGGCACGTTGAGCGGCAATCCGGTGGCGATGGCGGCGGGCATTGCGGCCTTGGAAGAACTGCAAACGAGCGGCGCATACTGCCGGCTCGAGGAATTGTCGGAACAACTCGAAGCCGGTCTCACGGACGCGGCGAAGTCAGCGGGCGTGCCGGTGCGATTCAATGCCTGCGGCTCGATGTTCTGTGGCTACTTCACCAGCGAGCCGGTTTGGAACGTGGCCGACGCGATGAAAAGCGATCGCGAACGGTTCAAGAAATATTTCCAGGGCATGTTGAGCGAAGGCGTTTACCTCGCGCCCTCGCAGTTCGAAGCGGGATTCATTTCCACCGCGCACACGGCGGCGGACATCGAGAAAACCGTGCAAGCGGCGGCGAAGGTGATGAAGACCTTGTAAGGCGAATGATTGCCCGCTTGTTTGCCTTTGAATTTAAAGCTATTTTGGCCCCATGAACGAGCGCATCACGGTTGATTCGCAAATCTGCTCTGGTAAGCCTGTGATTCGGGGAACGCGCATCATGGTGAAGAATATTCTGGGCATGATCGCGGGCGGTGATTCACTCGAACGCATAGTGCAGGCTTATCCGGAGCTGACCCGGGAAGACGTGAGCGCAGCGCTGGAATACGCCGCGGAGGCCGTAGCCGAGGAACAGGTGTTCAGCCATGCCTGAGCAACCGCTCCATCTCCTACTGGATCAAAACATCCCGCAAGAAATCGCTGGCTCGTTACGCGGTCGGCAACCCGCTTGGTTAACCACGCATGTCAACGAGGCAAAACTCGCTGGCCGGCCCGACACGGAGATCTTTCGCTGGGCACAAAGCAATCGGGCCATTGTTGTCACCTACGACGAGGACTTTGCCGATGCCAGGTTTTTCCCAATGGGTCTGCATCATGGAATCATCCGTTTGCGCGTCTGGCCCACGACTGCGGAATTGACCAAGGCCGCGCTCGAGAGAGTAATTTCCCAAGTGCCCGCCGCCGATCTGCCGGGTAGCCTTGTAATCGTTGATAACCAAAAAATTCGTCTGCGCCGCAAGTCATGAGAATCCTTGCCCTGGACCACGGAACCAAACGCATTGGCGTCGCGCTCAGCGATGAGCTCAAGATGATTGCCACGCCCTTGGAATTCATACCCGCCGAACCGATCGCGGACGTCTTCGTGCGCTTGAAAGAGATCATTCGCGAGAAGGAAGTGGAGCTGATTCTCCTGGGCATGCCGCGCAACATGGACGGCAGTTATGGACCCGCCGCATTGAAGGTGCAGGAGTTCATTGCCGTGCTGCGCGACAAAATCGCCATTCCGATTCAGACCTGGGACGAACGGCTGACGTCCGCGCAGGCGCAGCGGTTTCTGATCGAAGGCAAGGTGCGGCGCGAGCAGCGGAAGGAAAAAGTCGATAAAACTGCCGCCGCCATTCTGCTGCAAAGCTATCTCGACAATCTGGCGGGGTGAACCGGGCGGGAACATTTGACGCTCAACCTTCAACGCCCAACGCCGAATGGGAAAACAGCATTTCGAAACCTCGAAGGTTGAAAGTTCCCACCTTCCCCTGAGCCCGGCATGCTTAAATTCAAACTGATCATCGCCTACGACGGCACCGGCTACGAAGGTTGGCAGGTGCAGAAAACCGGCACTGGCGTTCAGGAAAAAGTCGAGGAAGCGCTGGCCAAACTTTTTCCCAGCAAACCGCGGCTGCACAGCTCGAGCCGCACCGATACAGGCGTGCATGCACTGGGAATGAGCGCGCATTTCGAGATTCCCAAGGCGGAGGTTCGCATGACCGCGAGCAAACTGGCGTTGGCCTTGAACGCCTGGCTGCCAGCGGACATTCGTGTCATGAAGGCGAGCCGGGCGACTCCAGATTTCCACGCGCGGTTTCAAGCCACCGGCAAGCAATATCGCTACTCGGTCTGGGTTGGTTCCGCGATGAACCCGCTGCTCCGCCGATCAGCGTGGCACGTGACGCGGAAACTCGATTTGCCGGCCATGCGCGCGGCGGCAAGGTTGTTCGTCGGCAAGCACGATTTCCAATCGTTCGCCGCGAATTCAGGTTACAAGAAAGCCTCGACCGTGCGCACGGTCACCCGTTGCGACATTCGCAAGAGCGGCCAGCAACTTACCTTCATCATCGAGGGCGACGGATTCCTCTATAAAATGTGCCGCGGCATCGTTGGAACGATCGTGCAGGTCGGTCAGGGGAAATTTCCCGCCGAACAAATCAAAACCATGCTGGTGAAAGCCGATCGCCGCGTGGCCGGCATGACGGCCCCGGCGCATGGATTGGTTTTGTGGAAAGTTTTTTACCCAACCCGGAAAGCCCGGCAAAACAGTGCGTTGAACGTAACTCATGAAGACGAATAAAACCCACAGTGGAGTTTGCCGCGTCATAGTAATCCGGATCGCCCGTGCATGAACGTCGTTCTTCTCCAACCGGAAATCCCGCCAAACACCGGCAACATTGCGCGGCTGTGCGCCGCCACGCGTTCGACGCTCCACCTGATCGAGCCGTTTGGCTTCAAGCTCGACGACACGCAACTCAAGCGCGCCGGCATGGATTATTGGCAGCACGTGGAATGGCATCGTTGGAAAAACTGGCTCGCCTTTACTGAAACATTGCCTACACAAGCGCGACTCTGGTTCGTGGAATCCAACGGCCCGAAGCGTTACGCGGACGCCGACTTTCGCCCTGACGATTATCTCGTGTTCGGCCGCGAAACCGCCGGTTTGCCGCCGCAATTGCTGGAGGAGAATCGCGAGCGCTGGCTGCGCATCCCGATGTTCAACCCGGACGCGCGGTCGTTGAATCTGTCCAATTGCGTGGCGTTGGTTTTGTTCGAGGCGCTGAGGCAGAACGGTTTCTCCGGCGAATGGCTCTGAGTTCAATTGCGGTATAGACATTTTTGCCCGGAAATGTTCTAACGTCCGCGCTCATGAGCATCCACTACTCCGATAGGATACTCAAAGCGATCGCATTGCTTTGGGTTTTTTGTGTACTGATACCGGCCAGCTTTGCTGCCGACGCACCTCCGACGCTGGAACAAAGAATGATGCGACTGGAAGCAGCCGCAGCTTCCTCGGCCACCGCGCCGCCCATCATCAACTCGGGTGACAACGCCTGGCTGATGGTCAGTTCCGCGATGGTTTTGCTCATGACGGCGCCCGGCTTGATTCTGTTTTACGGCGGGCTGGTGCGCAGCAAGAACGTTCTTTCGACCATGGCGCACAGCTTGATTCTGATGGCGATTGTCACCGCGCTTTGGATGATTTACGGCTACAGCATGGCGTTTGGGCACGGAAACGCATTCTTCGGAAACCCACTCGAATATTTCATGCTCAAAGGCGTGGGCAGCGCGCCCAATCCGGAATACGCCACAACCGTGCCGCAGCAAAGCTTCATGCTGTTTCAAATGATGTTCGCCATCATCACGCCGGCTCTGATCAGCGGCGCCATCGCGGAGCGAATCAAGTTCAGCGCTTACGTGCTGTTCACGATTATCTGGGTAACGGTGGTTTACTTCCCGCTCTGTCACATGGTTTGGGGAACCGGCGGGCTGTTCAACTGGGCTTTGGGCGGGAAATATCCGGTGCTTGATTTCGCCGGCGGAACCGTGGTGCACGTCAGTTCCGGCGTATCGGCGTTGGTCTGCGCGTTGATGCTGGGAAAACGCGTTGGTTTTCCGCATGAACCGATGGTGCCGCATAACGTTGTGCTCAGCTTGATCGGCACCGGGCTGCTCTGGTTTGGTTGGTTTGGTTTCAATGCGGGCAGCGCCGTCAATGCGGGCGCTTTGGCCACCAGCGCGTTTGCCGCCACGCATTTTTCCGCCGCCGCGGGAGCGATCGGCTGGGCGGTTACCGAATGGCTGCTCAAGGGCAAACCGAGCGTTCTGGGCGTCGCCTCGGGAATGGTCGCCGGGCTGGCCACAATCACGCCGGCTTCCGGATTCGTCACCATCCCAGCGGCTTTCTTCATCGGTTTTTGTGGTGGGGTGGTCTGTTACTTTGCGGTCTCCAAGCTGAAGAGTAAGTTCGCCTACGACGATTCGCTGGACGTGTTCGGGGTGCATGGCGTGGGCAGCACGGTCGGTCTGCTGTTGCTCGGATTGCTGGCAAGCTCGACGGCGAACGTCGCGATCGGCAATACGTTCAAATCCGGCGGCACCGTGATCTCGCTGGCGGGCAGCACGGCGCAATTGATGAATCAAGTGCGCGGCGTTCTGTTCACCGCAGTTTTGGCAGCGGTCGCCACGTTCCTCATTTTGAAACTGGTGGACGCACTCGTCGGGTTGCGGGTGTCACCCGAAGAAGAGGATTCCGGCCTGGATTTGACCCAGCACGGCGAGAGTGCGTATAACGATTAAGGATTTTATGAAGAAAATTGAAGCCATCATCAAGCCGTTCAGACTCACCGATGTGAAGGATGCCTTGAGCGAAATTGGAATTCAGGGAATGACCGTGACCGAGGTCAAAGGCTTCGGCCGCCAAAAAGGACACACGGAAATTTATCGCGGCAGCGAATACACCGTCGATTTCCTGCCCAAGGTAAAAATCGAAATCGTCCTCGCCGAAGCTCACGTGAAACCCGCCGTCGAGGCGATCGCCAAGGCCGCGCGAACGGGGAAAATTGGCGATGGAAAAATCTTCATTCTCCCAGTCGAAAACGCGTTGCGGATCCGGACGGAAGAACAGGGCGACGGCGCGGTCTGAACTGCGGTTTTAGAGACTCGCTTCCGCGTTGCGAATGCTTTCCAGCAGTTTTTCCGGAGTCTCGACCGTGATCAGGTCCTGACGCACTTTTGAATCGCGCAACAACCGGCTGATCCGCGCCAGCACGGCCAGATGCAAGGTCACGGTTGGGGCGACCAGCAGGAAAAACAACCGCGCCGGAACGCCGTCGAGCGCTCCATACGGAATGCCGGGCGTGTGGCGTCCGAACACAATCACCGGCTTGTCCACGAGTCCCACCAGTGCATTGCGGGCATGCGGAAGCGCCACGCCATCGCCGATGCCGGTGCTGTAGAGCTGCTCCCGCTCATGCAACGCGCGCAGCAGGGTTTGCCTCGCGTCCGGCTGATTTGCGATTTCGCCAATGTGATTGACCAATTCTTCGAGCACGGCCTCGCGAGTCGTGCTTTTCAGGTTCAGATTGATGCTGGCCAGCGGAATCAATTGGCTCAGGACGACAGGGCCGGAGTTCTTCATAACGACGATGATGTTAAAGGCGATTCGGACGGCGGGAAGAAAAATGTTCGGCTTCAGGCGCTTGAGCGTGCATCCTGACACTGCCCC
>JBQCEJ010000094.1:0-5035 GCA_051960355.1 Verrucomicrobiota bacterium
ATCAGCGGCGTTATTTTGGTCGACGAAACCCGGCGCCAGAAATCGACGGACGGCGTTCCCTTCACAGAGCTTTTAGCCCGGCAAGGGATCGTTCCCGGCATCAAGGTGGATAAAGGCACAGTTGCGTTGCCCAATTTCGCCGGCGAAAAGATGACGCAAGGTCTGGACGGCTTGCGAGAAAGGCTCAAGGAATACCACGGTCTCGGCGCGCGCTTCACCAAATGGCGCGCCGTGATCAAAATCGACGAGCACATTCCCAGCGCCACTTGCGTTGCGACCAATGCCCGGGCTCTTGCGCTCTTTGCCGCGCTCAGCCAGGAAGCGGGGCTGGTCCCGATTGTCGAACCGGAAGTTCTCATGGATGGCAATCACACCATTGAGGGTTGCGAGGAGGTTTCCGGGGTGGCACTGAAAGCGGTGTTCGCCGCGCTCTCAGATCACCGGGTTCGCCTGGAAAATATCTTGCTCAAGCCGAGCATGGTATTGTCCGGCGCGGACTGTTCGCGGCAAGCCGAGCTGACGGAAGTGTCTCAAGCAACCGTTCGTTGCTTTCGCCGTTTTGTTCCCGCCGCTGTTCCGGGAATCATGTTCTTGTCGGGTGGACAAAGTGATCAGGCGGCGACGGAACGGCTGAATGCGATTAATCAGGCGGGCGCGGTTCCGTGGCAAATGCGGTTCTCGTTTGGCCGGGCTCTCCAGGCGCCCGCGCTCAAAGTTTGGAAGGGAAATTCAAACAATGTTTCCGCGGCGCAGGCGGCGCTTCGGCATCGCGCCCGATGCAACAGCGCCGCCGTGCAAGCTCAGTATTCCACTGCGATGGAAAGCGCCTGAAAGGAGCCGCGACGTTTAAGGATTCAAACGCCGCCGCATGAACATCGCAAGAGCGCCAAGACTCAACAACGCGCCGGTAGCAGGCTCGGGAACCAGCGCGAGGCCGCCGACCTGAATGTGCATGCTCTGGGAATCGTCGCCGGGATAGGTCTGGGTGTACAAACTCAAATCATACTGGTGCTCAGGCAGGAATTCCGTCGGTGCGTTGATGAGCGCTGTGCCGTAAGGATCAAAAACAACATTGCCGCCCGTTGCGTAATTCCAATCGTAACTCCAGATTTCCGTTCCGTAGGTCAGATCAAACAGCTTTGCCGAACCTGCGGAAAAGCTCCACCGGCCCATACCTTGGAATTGAAGCGTCAAGACATCGTTCTCAACCGCCACCGGTGAAAACACGAGGTGGTTGCTTGCCCAAGCGCTCGCGCTTCCCAGGCCACCGGAATATTTGTGGGCGCTCGTAAACGCTTCCACTTCCAACAGACCGGATGTCGCTTCGGCCCAGCCTTCCGGTGGATAGGTTCCGTCGCCGCGCAGATGAACTCCGTCGCTAATCGGCTGGTTGGAAACCAGCTTTCGCGTTTCACTTTGAGTTATGACCGGCGGATCGGGATACGGTGACCAATGGCCCACGCTAGCCGAAACGAAGGTGGTGTATTCGGCGTTCAGAATGTAAACGGCGGCGGATGCCGTGTTCGCGCTGGTGACGAGGAACAGCAATGCCAGCAGCGTGACCCCACGCAAAACCGGGTCTTGGAGTCGCGTCGGGGCGATCGATCGACGGGCGGTGGGTTGCGCGAATGGCTTCGCCAATGCAATAATGAAGGGCTTCATATGATGATATTTTCGCCATCTCCATGACGGTGATTCCGCCAAATCGCTTCAATATCGTCAATCCGGTTCGTTCAAGAGACTGGGGCATTGTTTCCAATTCCGCAATCGCAAGTTACGCCTTTTGAGCGAGCAACCGCATACCACGCCATCCTTTGGCAACGCATCAGCACAGGAAAGCTGGGATCATCTGCGTGGACCGGATCTTCGCGATTGGCTTAACCCGCCGTTTGGAAATAAATAGTAGCCGGTTTCGCTCTGATATAGTTTCGGATCACATGAATGACTGGGCACTGATCACGGGCGCATCATCAGGAATTGGCTTGGAACTGGCGCGACTGTTTGCCGCCGACCGTTTCAATCTCGTGTTGCTCGCCCGAAACGAAGCGCGATTGAACCAGCTCGCCGAAGAACTGCGCCGCGACAATGGCATCGAAGTGCAAGTGCTCGTGCAGGATCTGGCTCGCCCCGAGGCCGCGCAGGAAACGTTTGATGCGTTGGAAGGTGTTCCGGTTTCGGTTTTGGTGAACAATGCGGGTTTTGGATTTTACGGGCCTTTTGCGGAGCTTTACCTGCAAAAGCACAGCGCTGTGATGCAAGTGAACATGGTTGCGCTGGTGCAACTCACGCACTTGTTCCTCAAGCCAATGCTCGAACGGAAGCGCGGACGCATTCTGAACGTGGCTTCGATGGCTGCTTTTCAGCCGGGACCGTTCGTGAATGTTTATTACGCCAGCAAAGCGTTCGTGCATTCCTTCAGTTACGCCCTGGCGGAGGAAGTGGAACCGGTCGGCATCACTGTGACGGCGCTTTGTCCCGGCACCACGCACACCGAGTTTTTTGTCCGCGGCCAATTCGGTTCACAACGCGCTCCGCTCACCATGGACGCGAGAACGGTCGCGGAAGCTGGTTATCGCGGGCTGATGAAAGGCCGGCGCGTCGTTGTTCCGGGTTGGGCGAACACGATTGCAGCGTTCTTCACTAAACGGCTACCTGTGCGTTTGACCACGGCCATTATCCGGCGAGTTCATCGCAAGTAAGCTTGCCGACCTTCGCGGAAGTCGCTATTCAACGCGGCATGGATTCTAGGGAAAGCGATGGTGGCGCTAAACATGATTGAGCACGTCGCGCCGGTTCGTGTCCGGCAATTGCTCGAACATTTCGGGGACGGGCCGGCAATCTTGCAGGCCTCCAGACAACAACTGCTTCACGTTCACGGCATTGGTGAAGAAACCGCGGACGCCATTTCCAGCTGGGAAAAAACGATCGACCTCGCCGGCGAATTCAAACGCATCACGGATTTCGGCTGCCATGTTTTAACGCAGGCCGATGCCGAATATCCCGAACTGCTCCGGCAAATCTACGATCCGCCGATCGTGCTCTACGTCAAAGGCCGCCTGACCGCCAGGGACAAGAACGGCGTCGCCAGGGTCGGTTCCCGCATGACGACGCATTATGGAATCGAAGTGGCGCGCAAACTCTCCTATCAACTCGCCTATGTCGGGGTGACGGTCGTGAGCGGCGGCGCGCGAGGCATTGACACCGCCGCGCATCAAGGCGCGTTGACCGGCAAAGGCCGAACCATTGCGGTCCTGGGCACCGGCATCAATCGCGTGTTTCCGCCGGAGAACGCCGAACTTTTCGAGCGCATTGCGGCGAACGGCGCGGTGATGACACAATTCCCCTTCAATCGTCAGGCGGACAAGCAATCGTTCCCCATTCGCAACCGGATTGTAGCGGGCATGACGCTGGGCACGGTGGTCGTGGAAGCGAATCTTTCCAGTGGCGCGCTGATTACGGCTAATTTCGCAACGGAGTATGGCCGTCAGATTTTTGCGGTGCCCGGACGTATTGATTCGCCGCGCAGCAAAGGTTGTCACGAGTTGATCAAGAAAGGGGCGAAGCTCTGCGAAAGCATCGAGGATGTGCTCAGCGAGTTCGAGTATTTGTTCCCCGCCAGCAATCGGCCTGCGGCTCCGAATGAAACCGGCATGTTGCCCGCACTCGAACTTTCAGAAAACGAGGGCAAGATTTACCAGGTTTTGAGCCAGGAGGAATCGACCATTGACGAAGTGATTCGGCGCAGCGGGTTGCCGAGTTCCACCGCGTCGGTGGCGCTGCTCAGCCTGGAAATGAAACGCATGATCAAGCAGTTGCCCGGCAAATTGTTTGTCCGGAACGGTTGATCCAGCTTGCGCGGGAATCAAGCCATCTGCGTTAAACGCTTGTCGCCGGAGGCGTGTTAAAACCCGAGCAGCAAGCCAGAACCGAACCCGTTCCAAGCCGTTGTTTGTCGTTTGATCCTGCGCTACAATTGATTGTAATGTGTGCGGTCGGGTTGAATTTTCGACCCAACGCACCGTCGAAACACTTTGGTATGAAAAAGCTGATCCTTCTGACAATGCTGGCGGCAGCCCATTTGAACGCCCAAGCGGGCGGCTATGGTCACTCTCATTATGGTCACGGCCATGGCTATCATTCGTCGTCATCGGTTTCATTCCACTTCGGCGTGTCGCCTTACTATTACGGGGCGCCGCGTTACTATGCGCCATTTTACTCTTCGTATCCCTACTCGTATTCGTATGCCCCGAGCTACGGCTATCCGGTTTACAGCGATTACGCTTATAGCCGGCCGAATTACGCCGTCGGCGGCACGTTGCTGGGCGCCTTGGCGGGTGGCTTGATTGGCAATAGCGTTCATCATCAAGGGTGGGAAGGGGCGGGAATCGGCGCCGCAGCCGGGCTCGTGCTTGGCAGCCTTGCGGAACACAATGCTCGTGCTCGCGAATCTGCTGATTACTCGACCGCCGTTGTTTCCTATCCGGCGTCCCGTATTCCCGATGCTCCCGCGGTGAATGCTGCGCCGGTGGCTCCCGCCGCGCCTCAGGTTCAGAGCGCTCCCGTTTACCAACCGGCCAGTTCCATGAGCAGTGCAAATGGATTGTTTGGCCGTTAAGCCACTTTCGGTTACTGTTCCTCTCAAATCGATTTCACAATAAATATGATCACCACTCGTAATTCCCTTATTGCTCTCGCTCTCGCTGCCATTGCCACCGGCTGCGCCTCCAATGGCGTTCGAAATCCGTCCGGCGTTCCAGTGACGCAGATGCGTCCGGATGAACAAGGTTTCGTGGCTGGCACCGGCGTAGAATCGCAGGATCTCGTCGCCGTCACCAACAAAATGGCTCGCAGCATTCTCACAATTCCGCAGATTGCCAATGCCCAAGGCACACCGCGAATTGTGCTCGATCCGGTGAAAAACGACACCCGCTTTCCGATCAACAAGGACATTTTCCTGACCCGCATTCGTGTCCAGTTGAACAGCAAGGCTCAGGGCAAGGTGCTGTTCCTTGCCCGTGAGCGCATGCAGGCGTTG
>JBQCEJ010000095.1:0-11417 GCA_051960355.1 Verrucomicrobiota bacterium
CAGGATGACCTGGAGTTCATGGCGTTCCACGGCATCCTCGAATGCTTCGGGCGCGCAGACAAATGGTTTGGCGGCGTCACCTGCACCAATGGGGCGGGCAGTTCCCGGATCGGATCGTATGCGAACTTTACCGATGAAGAGATGATGCGCATTCGGCGGCAGGAGCAAAACACCGCGGCGACCATCGGCCAATACGGCGCAATGGTTCAACTGGATTATTCGAGCCAGATCATCAAACGCTGGGACGACAGCCGTTTGAAAAACGACTTGAAGGCCATTCTCGATGCGGCCCAGCCGGAAGCGGTTTACACGCATAACCCGGCGGACAAGCACGACACCCACATCGCCGTGGTGGTGGCCGCGTTGCAGGCCATGCGCGAAATGTCCCCCGAGAAGCGGCCGCAACGTGTCATTGGCTGCGAAGTCTGGCGCAATCTGGATTGGCTGCCTGATGCAGAGAAGATCGTCATGGACGTCAGCGGTCGCGACAATCTGGCCGCTGCCTTGAACGGGGTGTTTGATTCACAAATCGCCGGCGGCAAACGTTATGATCTGGCCACCCTCGGGCGGCGGGCGGCCAATGCGACCTTCTTTCAATCACACGCGTCCGACCAGGCCAACCAGATCATTTTCGGCATTGATCTCACACCGGTGGTGAAGGACGACACCTGCGACATGCGTGATTATGTCTGCGGTTTCATTGACCGATTCCGGGAGGATGTCCGCCAGAAATTCGGCCAGCGACTCGGACTTGGTTAACAGGGGAAAGTGCTGGGCTCGCCTGGCGCAAGGTGTTGGAGACGGCGTGATCAGGGTTTTGATTCCGGCGGCGGGCTTCATCGCCGCCATGGAAAACACGTCGGGAGATTGAAAGTTAAAACCGCCTTGAGTTTCACTGGGGGAAACCGCCTTTTCCTCGGGATTGAGAATGGTGGAGCCTAGGGGATTCGAACCCCTGACCTTCTCATTGCGAACGAGACGCTCTACCAACTGAGCTAAGACCCCATCCACCAAAACGGACGCGCCATACATTGAAGGCAAACAGCGTCCAGTGCAACTCAGATTTGTGCTGAACCCAAAGCTTTTTCCAGCAACACCCTTTCTGACGGCGCATACGGCAGCTTCAAGGCGACCGCCTGACCGGCCGGCGACATCTTGGCCCAGGATTTTTGCAGCGCGTTGATCACTTTTTCCTCCGGGTTCCGGGTCAGCAGATCGGCCAGTTGACGTTCGAGGAAAACCAGGCAAAGGGCGTCTTCGAGAACCTGGCTTTCGGGATCGCTCGGGAAATGTTTCTTCAGGTTGAGGTTCTGAACGCGCAGGATCATCTCTTCGGAATAGCCGACGGCGCGCAGAATCTCGCCGGATTTCTCGGCATGAAATTGCTTGAGCTTGTGACGCCATTGCAGATAACCGGGCTTGGTCATCGGAAAGGAACTGCGCGGGATCATCCAGCGGCAGAGATGCTGGCAGCGCGCGGCCAGTCGCAAGGCTTCGGAGGCGTCTGGCGCGAGCTTCAACACCCAATCGGTCAGCCATTGCGCGTAAATCAGTTCCCGCGGCTGCGAAACGCCCTCCACAATTTCGCGGTTGGGATCGAGCGCATTCGCTTCGTCAAAACGGCGGAGGGCCGCCTGGAATCTCTCTGAGCTGGCGAGGGCAGGGTATTCATTCACGCGTTGCTCTTATTGCAAAAGCGCATAATTGTGGCAAGAGTGATTCCAGATGGCATCGCACCAAGAGACAATGAATTCATCCAGCTCAACCGGACCACTGTCCCCCGAGGAATTTCAACGGCAGCTCTCGGATTTTGTTCGGCAACGTTTTCAGAACAGCAAAACGCCGGAGCCCGAGCCCGCCTCGACCGAGCCATCGAGCGCTGAAAAAGGCGATTTCGAGGCCAGCGGGTTTGACTTCAAACACAAGCCGCGCGACGTGAAAGCATTTCTCGATCGCTTTGTCATCAAGCAGGACGAAGCCAAAAAAGTTCTCAGCGTTGCGCTCTGCGACCATTATCATCACGTCCGTCTCTCGCTGGAGGGAAAGGAAACGCCCCTCTACGCCAAGCAAAATGTCATTCTCGTCGGGCCAACTGGCGTGGGAAAAACGTTCCTGATCCGCAACGCGGCGGAGCTGATCGGCGTTCCTTTCGTCAAAGCCGACGCGACGAAATTTTCCGAGACCGGTTATGTCGGCGGCGACGTCGAAGACATGGTTCGCGACCTTGTGCGCCTGGCCGATGGCGACGTGAGCCGGGCGCAGTTCGGGATTATCTACATTGACGAGATCGACAAGATCGCCGCCGCGAGCAGTGGCAGCGGTCGCGATGTCAGTGGACGCGGTGTGCAGACGAACTTGTTGAAGTTGATGGAGGAAACGGAAGTGCCGGCGCGTTCGCCCAACGATATCGCCGGGCAGATTCAAGCCATGATGGATCTGAGCCAGCGCGGGAAGAAATCGCCAAGCACGATCAATACAAAACACATTTTGTTCATCGTCAGCGGCGCGTTTGATGGTTTGGAGAAGATTGCGCGGAAACGCTTGCGCGAAAGTGCGATCGGTTTTGCGGCGAAGGAACAGGCGGTGGAAACGTCGGAGGAAGTGCTCACGGCGGCGCAGACGCGCGACTTCATCGAGTTTGGGTTTGAGCCGGAATTTATCGGGCGTTTGCCGGTGCGGGTGGTGTGTCATTCGCTTAACACCGATGACCTTTTTCTCATCCTCAAAAATTCCGAGGGCAGCATCATTCGCCAATACGAGCAGGATTTCTCCGCGTACGGGATTGAGGTTTTGTTCTCCGACGAAGGCTTGCGGAAAATCGCTGAACGCGCGAGCGGGGAGGGGACTGGCGCGCGCGGATTGATGACCGTCTGCGAACGGATTTTTCGAGAGATCAAGTTTGAACTACCCTCAACGCCCGTGAAGCGATTTGTTGTCACGCCCGAGTTGGTGGATGATCCTGCCGCCGAGCTGAAGAAAATGCTGGCGGATCCCAGGCTGGAAGAGCGTTTCGTGGCGCGGCAGCTCGTCGATGAATTCGCCAAGCGCTTTCAGGAAGCCCACGGCATTCCGATTCGCTTCACGGATGCCGCTGCCGATCTGCTCGTGACGCAAGCGCTGGATCAGAAGCAATCCGTTCGCGATCTTTGTGCGGCCCGCTTCAAGGATTTCCATTTCGGGTTGAAACTGATCACGCAGAATTCCGGCGCACGGGAATTTGTAATCGATCGCGACGTGGTGGAAATGCCGGACAAGGTTCTGAGCGATTGGGTTGTGGCGAGTTACCGCGATGCGGAGAAACAGTAGTTAGCCGCCAAGCTTCAAATCACTTTTACTTCGCCATTCTTCTGCAAAGCAGCGGCAAAATGGCATGTGTCCTGTCGCATGCAGACCGCCACATCCTCCCGCAGATCAGGATTTGACAGCAATCGGCGGCCATTGCGCGATTCGGAGGCGGCTTTGAGAATGTCGTCTTGCCCAAGCCGGTAGACCTTGTGCGCCATCAAGGCAGAATCGGAAATGCGCGCGTCGGGAATCTCTGTCCAAAGCAGGTCGCACAAGGCGCCCGCGCCCAAGGCATCTTCCAGAGATGTCTGTTCGAACGTGCCGCTGCAAATGATAATCAGCGAATCGGGATTCATTCGGCGGACGGCTTGTGCGGTGGCGGTCAGATTCAGAAACGAGCCGATCAGCACAGTTCGGGCATGAGCGCAGGCGCGCAGGGCGCGAGTGCCGTTGGTGGTGGTGGAAACAATCGTTTTGCCGGCGACCTGATCGCGGGTGAATTCACGGGGTGAATTGCCCAGATCGAAATCTACGCCGCCGGTCAGTGCGGCGCTGATGCGCAGGCCTTCGCGTTCGCCAGCCAGCAGCACCTTGGGATCGCGCCGCCGGATTTCCATTGCCTCGGGAATTTCACCCACCGGAATCACCGCCGCCGCGCCATTCGCCAGCGCCGTAATCATCGAACTGGTCGCCCGAAAAACATCGAACACGACGCAGAGTGTGTCGTCGAGAGCGCGTGATTTCAGCGCGGCGAAATCGGCGGGTGAAAAAAGGACTTCAAGGGTTTTCATTTCAGAGTTCGTTTCTGGGTTCGCATGTAATGGAAAAGATATTGCTGCGCGTAACCGGCGTTGGGACCGAAGTGTGTTTCGGAAAAGCGCAGCAGACGTTTGGCGCTCGGACGACGTTTGGGGAAGTAGAGTTGCCGAAGCGCTTTCATGACCCAGACATCTACGGGAAAGGCCGTGGGAAAGCCGTACGCGAAGAGCAGAACGCAATCGGCAATCTTGCGTCCGACGCCCGGCAGTTGCATCAACTCGGCCCGCGCGATTTCCACCGGCACTTCACGCAACCGGTTTAAATCCATTTTACCCGAAGCAATCAGCCGCGCGGTTTCCAGCAGATACGGCGCGCGAAAACCCATCTTGCACCCGCGCAGTTCCAATTCCGTGGCGCGGGCAATGCGTTCCGGGGACGGAAACGCGAACGCCGAGGCGTTGGGGGACATCGCGAGAATCGGTTCGCCGAAGCGTTCGCAGAGCAGGGTGACGATTTGTTGAATCTGCACGATTTGTTTGGTGGAAGAGAGAATGAACGACGCCAGGCATTCCCAAGGTTCCTGACGCAGCAAACGCAATCCGCGGCACGCGCTTTGAGCGGCGCGCATGGGTTCGTCCTCTGGGAATGTCTGCAACACGGACGCGAGATTGAGATCGGCTTGAATATAGTCGGTCAGCCAGGTCCAGTCGGTGACGGGTTCCGCGGTTTGGGCGCTGATGGAGAACGCATCGGAACGCAGTCGCACCCAGCGGCCGCAAATTACGCCATTCCAACCGCCGTCCTGCCAACGCCAGCGGAACGCCTGACCCGAACTCAACGTGGCGTCGAGGTCGTAATTGCGAACCGAAAAAATGGTCGCGCTGGAAGGCGCGTTGAGGTTACCGGAGGTTGCGGCATTCAAAGATTTGATAGATGTGGAAAAGCCGGCCGCGATAGAGCGCATCAAACCGACCGATATCTTTGACCGACTCGAAATCCTCAAGCAGTTGAGCGGGCGGCGGCGCGTTGTCGCGAACGGGTTCCGAAAGATCGGTTTCGCCCTTCAGCCATTTGAAGAACCAGCCGTTCACCAGCGAAGGCATCCCCAGTTCGCGAACATAGATCGCGTTCTGGCCTTGGCGTTGATCGCGATAACCGGGCCAGAAATAGAACTGGTTCTTGGGAACATCCGTCGGCTGCGAATAAACGATGGGCGCGTCGGCGATGTTCGTTCGTGCTTCCGGCAGATAAAATGAAACCAAGCCGGTGGACTGGTAATGGCTGCAAATGATGAACACCGGTTTGCCTTCCGCCTGCAATTTTTGACGAACGGCGTCAATGATCCGCGCCGATGCTTCGTAGCCGCGCACTCGCGTGAGTGGATCGATCTTCGGCGGGAGTGTTTTGCCGGCAACCAGCTTGACGACATCGGTGTCGTGCATCACGACGACCGCGATCAGCCCCAGCGTCATGCCGGTGGCGAGACATGGTTTGGCCCAGCGTGCGACCTCTGTCCAACGCGCCTGCCAGTAAACGATCATCAGGCAAAACATGGGCAGAATCGCAGGCGCAATCCAGTTGGGCAGAATGCGGGAATGAAAGGACCAGAGCAGGTACGAAAGAAACAGCGGCGCGCCCATGGAAAACAGGTAAACCGCGAGCACGTTGCGGCGCATCGAGCGCCAGAACGCAATCATGGCCCAGATGGCGGCGATGAAATAAATCGGATTCAACAGCGCCAGTTCGATGCTGAGAAATTCAAACACGCGCGGGCTCCACTTGCCTTGGAGGCCCGCATTGCCGGCCACGTGCGTCACGGTGATCCAGTGGTTTTGCGCGTTCCAGATCAGCACCGGCAGCGTGCAGAGCAGGTTCACGAGTACCGCCAGGTATGGGCCCGGACGTCGCAGATGTGGACGCGCGGGTTTATAGAGGATGAAGAACACCGCCCAGCAGAGCCATTGAAACAGCGCGGTGTATTTGCTGAGGAAACCCAAACCCATCCACAATCCAGTCCAAAGCCAGTCGGAGGTTTTGCCGTTCGGTTGCACCGCCTGCCAGCCGGCCAGCATCGCCAGCACCCAAAAGAAAACCGAAAGCGGATCAATCGTCATCAGCGTGGAGCCGACTCCGAGCAACGGCGTGCTGGAAGAGACGAGCACGAGAATCACCGCTGCGCGCCCGCTCACGTGTCGTCCGATGAACCGGAGCAAGAGCAGGCTCGTGATTGCGCCCAACACGGGTGAAAAGAAACGAACGCCCAATTCCGTGTCGCCCCACAGGTGCGTCCCGAGCCACTGCGTGCAGGCGATCATCAACGGTTTGCTGTAATAAGAAAGCGCCAGGTGTTTGGACCAGATCCATTGATACGCTTCATCGCCGCTCAGTTCGATGACACCGCTGGCGATGTAAATCAGCCGGGCGAAAAACAGAACGGCAATGAGAAGATAACCGAGGCGCAGCCAGTGTTGATCGATGCTTGCGAGAGTCGGCGTGCGGCTTGAATTGCCGGGCTGTTTGGTTTGCGAATCCTTAACGGCGGGTTCGGCCACGCGCGTTTCTGGAGTCACGAGCGAAGGCAGTTTCTGCCACCAGAGCGGAAACCATTTGCGTCCCGCCCATTGCCAGAGCGCATTGATGGCCCAGACACCAGCCACTGCGTAACCGGCCCCCAGGATCGCGCCCGCCAGGACATCGCTCGGATAATGCACGCCATTGTACAAACGCGAAAAGGCGACGATGCAGGCCAGTGGCAACATGATCCAAAGGCTGCGCCGGAAATAGATGAAGAAAATCATCGTGCCGGCAAACCAATTGGCCGCGTGCGCCGAGGGCATGCTGTTGTATCCGCCTTTGCCCGGCTTTTTGGTCTGCACGGACTGTTCGGCTTTTTTGTCCTCCACCGCTTTCAGCTGCGGCTTGGCTTTGGTGGCCGGCAGCCGGATATCCGCGTGCGTCACAAAAGGACGCGGCCGGGCGACAGCGTGTTTGAGCGTGTTGGTCACCAATCCGTCTCCGGGACCGACGATGAGCGCCAGCATCAGCAGGCAGAGCCGCGCACGCGCGCCGCCTTTCCAGAGCAGGACGATGCCGATGAGTATGACGAACGGCAGGAAGTAAGCATTGCCACTGGCAAAGGGCATCAGGGTGTCCAACAGCGGATTGCTCAACGTTTGGTTGATGAAACGGAGCAAACCGAGATCTAGGGATTGAAGCCAATGCACGGCGAGAGTTTAGTGACGAACGGCTGAATGAAAACTCAATTAAGCCGGAACCGAACGGTGCGCGCCAAAAAAGTTCAGCGCGGCTTAATAGGTCACCAGCGAACGAATGGTGTGACCTTTCAAGCGATCGCGGCCTTGCAGGGATTTCAATTCGATGAGGAAGGACACTTCCAGAATGGTTGCGCCGAGCTTTTGAACCAGCGCCACCGCAGCGGCTGCGGTTCCGCCGGTGGCCAGAAGATCGTCCACCAATAGCACACGGCTGCCGGGCTTCAAGGCGTCAACGTGCATCGCCACGGTGCTGCTGCCGTATTCCAAAGCGTAATCCTGCTCGTGCGTCTGGTAAGGCAGCTTGCCTTTTTTGCGCACCGGCACAAATCCCGCCTGCAGCCGAAGCGCCGCGGCGGCGGCGAAGATGAATCCACGGGCGTCGATTCCCACCACGGCGTCCACCTGGCCAGGTTTGAAACCGTCGATCAGCAATTCAATGCAGCCGGCGAACAGCCGGGCATCGGCCAGCACCGGCGTGATGTCTTTAAACTGAATTCCCGGTTTCGGAAAATCGGGAACGTTCCGGATGGCGCGTTCCAGTTCGGAAGGTGTCGCACTGGTAATCATGGATAGTGTTTAGGGCGATTCCGGAAGAGCGTGCAAGTAAAATTCGGCGATCGCGCGGTTGTCAGGGGTCAACGTTTGACGTTGGGCTTCGGTCTTCAGTTCCCGACCTCGCCCGGGGGGCTTACCCTATGTCTGCCAAGGCGCCGCATCATTAAGCTCTCGGAAGTGAGTTCGTGTGACATCGACATTCTCCTGATTGAGGATGATGAGAATGACGTTCTTCTCATGCAACGCGCCTTGAGTAAGAACGGAATTCGCAATCGTCTGCAAATCGTGAACGATGGCGAACAAGCTCTCAATTACCTGCGTCAGGAGGGAATCTATTCCGATCGCCTTCGCTACCCTTTCCCGAATGTCATCCTGATGGATTTGAAAATGCCGCGGGTCGGCGGCCTGGAAATCTTGCGGTGGCTCAGCGAACACAAGGAATGCCCCGCCGTGCCGACGATTGTGTTTTCCGCCTCGCGAATTGAATCCGATGTGACGGAAGCCTACCGGCTGGGAGCGACTTCCTATTTCGTGAAGCCGACCGAGTTCAACGAGCTGCTCAAACTGGTGAGCCTCATGTATGAATATTGGAGCCGGGCGGAACGCCCTCGCATTCCGCCCGGCTGCTGAATCGGCAGCGTTGATCTTTCGACGCGCCGTCGTTCTGGTTCTTGTTCCGCATTCCCCGTTACGGGTTTGAACCCGGCAATGGCGGAGTCATGCCGCCGCCAGGCGCGGTTCCTGGTTGGTTTTGCAGCATTCGATTCAAACCATTCGTTCGGCCGGTGGGCGCCAGATTGGTGTTGAAATTGAATTGATTCGACAGAAACCCAAACTGATTGCTTCCAACGCCCAGCGAGTTCGTCCCCAGCCCAAGCATATTGGAACTGATCCCGAATTGATTGCTCGTGACGTTCGGAACATTCCCCGCCTGGGCCGGTGACCTGGGCGAACCGAACGGATTGGGCGCGCCGGGTTGACCGGTTGTGCCGATGACATTGCCCGAGCTATCGACCTGACCGACGCGAAGGTTTGAGTTGTTCCCGGGAGTTCCTGCTTGCGTTCCTGGCGCTGCTCCGGTGGCAGCACCCGTTCCGATAACCGAACGGGGAGTTGTGCCGTTGACGTTCCCATTCGCTCCGGGGCGCGCGCCAGCGCCGGAGGTCGTTCCTGCCGCACCTCCCGCACCCGTCGCGGTTCCGGCACCAGCCGCGCCGCCCGCGCTTCCGGTTCCGCCCGCGCTCTGAGCTGTTGAGGTAAGTGCCGCACCTGCGGCCAGTAAGGTGATAAGAATGATTTTAAAGTTCATGACAATTATTGTTTCGTTTACACCAAAATCCGTTCTCCCCGCAGCGCCTCAACCGGGGCTTTGACCCCAATTTCACGGTAGGGAATTCGCGACCGTCGCAGTCAGGACTCTCCCCAGTTGAGATAGCAGGTGAAGGATTTAGGGTGATCAAAACCATGAAACAAAAGGAGTTTATGAAATTATTGATCAAACAAAAGTCAGTGCAGATCTTCGGCCAGGGACTCATCGTCTCGGCGTTGTTGTCCAGCGGTGTCGCGTATGCAGCGGATTCTTCATCGCAAGGGCTTGAGCCCACGACCAAAGGCGCGGGCGCCTCGGAACTCTCCGGCAATTCTGAAAATGAAGCCGGGGAACATTCGTCTCAAGCCGAAGCCGCGCATCCTAAAGATGCCAAGTCTTTCGTGCGCGAAGCGTTGGAAGGGAATTCCGCAGAAATCGCTCTGGCCGAAGTCGCCGAGCGGAAAGCCCAAAATCCTGAAGTGAAACAGTTGGCGCAGACGATTCGTCAGGATCATCGCCAGGCGAACGAAAAATTGCAGCCGATCGCGCAAAGCCATGGCATCTCGGTCAATCAACCGCTCGAATCCAAGCATCAGAAAAAGCTGGAACGTTTCCAGAAATTGAGCGGCAGCCAGTTCGATCAGGAATACGCCAAGGACATGCTGAAAGATCACGTAAAAGATATTTCGGAATACCAGCGGGCCACGCAGCAGATCCAGCAACAGGACGTAAAGCAGTACGCGCAGGAAACCCTGCCGACTCTGCGTAAGCACCTGCAACAAGCCGAAGCCGCGGCCCTGTCCGCAGGCGTGGATCAGTCCACCATCACTTCGCTCACGAAAGGTCGCTCCAGCGCGGTTGGCGGCACCGGTGAAAGCGAAGAGCAAGAATCGGGAACGGTAAAACCGTATCAGGCGCCGCAATCGCCCAAATCGACTCCATGAACGTGAATCGTAGTTGAATCAGACAGGGTGGCTTCACGGCCGCCCTGTTTTTTTGTGGGCGGATCGCAGCGTCCCCGAGTCGTTGAGGTTCAGAACTGCGCGCCGTCAGTGTCAACCGTTGCCACCCAAAACTCGGTCAACTTGCGGAAGAGTGCCGCCACATTTTTATGCGAATCAAAACCGACCCAACCGCTTGGCTCAAAGGAGGCGCAGCATCGTGTATGATCGAAACCGTGGAAGGAGTCTTGCCGCGGCGGATTGTGCTCCTCGGTCCGCCCGGGGTTGGTAAGGGAACCCAGGCGGCGTTGCTCGCACAACATTTGGGAGCTTGTCACCTTTCCACCGGCGACATTTTTCGCGCCGCCAAAACCAGCAGCGCTGCCGAACGTTCGCCGGCCATGAACCGCGCCTTGGAATTCATGCAGCGGGGCGAGTTGGTGCCGGACGACACCGTGCTGAACATCGTGACGGAGCGCGCGGATTGTTTGAGGTGCCACAGGGGTTTTTTGCTCGATGGATTTCCCCGCACTGTTACGCAGGCCAGGGCCTTGGACGAGATGCTGGCAAACCAGAACTGTGTTCTCGACGCCGTGCTGAACTATGATCTGCCGATCGACAAAATTGTGGCTCGCCTCAGCGGCCGTCGCATCTGTCCGGTTTGCAAAATGGTATATCACAACCTCGCGCGACCGCCGCGCCTTCGCGGCATTTGCGATCGCTGCGGAGCGCGTCTGGTGCAGCGCGAGGATGATCGGCCCGAAGCCATCCGAGTGCGCTTGAAAGTTTACGAGCAAAGCACCGCGCCCCTGATTGAGTTTTACCGGAAACGTGGCGTGTTGATCTCCATTTCGGCGGCGGGAACCCCCGAGGAAATCTATCAGCGAACGCTCGGGGCCTTCGCAGCAAAGGTTCACTGAGGCACCATGAAGGCCGCAGCGCCGGGATTAGCTTGCCAGAATTTCCGGTAACGCGTAGGAGGAAGTCATGAATCGTTCTCTTGTCATGACGGTCATCGGCAAAGACCGTCCAGGTCTCGTGGAATCGGTAGCCAGTCTCGTTGCCGAGCATAACGGCAACTGGCTCGGCAGCCGCATGTCGCGCCTCGGTGGCCAATTCGCCGGCATCGTTCACGTGGAGGTTCCGGCGGAAACGGAAAAATCTCTGACCAGCGCGCTCCAGAATCTGGCCGGCCGCGGTTTGAACGTGGTGGTTAATACCGACCAGGCCCAGACGCCGACCGCAGCCGGACCGCTGACGCTGTTGGAAATCGTCGGGCAGGATCGCCCGGGA
>JBQCEJ010000096.1:0-5843 GCA_051960355.1 Verrucomicrobiota bacterium
TCAATCTGGAAGGCGAAGCGTGTGTCGAAGGGCGTGGAGGCCGAACCGAATTCACCGCCAACACAGCGGGCTTTTATCATCGCGCGGACGAACCGCTCAAGGCCAGGCGCAGCGCCGGGCAGCGGCATCAGTTTCTCACCCTCGAATTCGCCTGCCCGTTTCTGGCCCAGCATCGGGCCGGAACCGAATCCATGCTGCATCGGCTGGTGCAATCTGCGATCAAGGGTTCGCCGTGCGAACTGGTTTCGGGAACAACCACCAAACTCACCGCCGCCCAGCAGCAGATCATCGCCACACTGCGACAACCGCCGATTTACGCAGCGGCCCAGGCTGTCTGGTATCAATGCAAGGCGATTGAACTGGCGGTCACCTTTTTCATCCAACCGCCGGCCGACCAGGAACTCTTCTGCACCCGGCAGCAACGGGTCGCTCAGGAACGCGTGGAACAGGTGATCTTTTTGCTGAACCAGAATCTCGCCGAACCGCCATCGCTCGAAGAACTCGGGCGCAAAATCGGTTGCAGCCATTTTTATCTGAGCCGGATTTTTTCCAATCACACGGGCAAGACGATCACGCAATATCTGCGGCAGTTGCGGATGGAGAAAGCGGCGGAGCTGCTGCGCTCGCGCGAATACAATGTGACGGAAGCCGCGTTGGAAGTCGGCTACGCCAGCCCGAGTCATTTCAGCCAGGCTTTTCACGAAGCGTTCGGTTGCTGTCCCGGACTATACCCGCTGGCCACTCAAACACAGCAGTCCGCTGCGCCCAAATCACGGCGCGGCTGATTCGCTCCAGGGTTCTCAATCCAGCACCGCAGTTCCTTGCTGCAAATCGCCGACAGGAAATGGCAAGCCATCGCGAGCAGCCCCGGCATGACTTGGCCTAGGTTGCCTCCGCATGAAGCACCAAACGAAGCTAAAAACTAGATCAGGAATTCGAAACCAAACCTTTGCCGGACTGCTCGCCTGCGGACTCGGCCTGGCCAGCGCCACTGCGAACGAACGTTTTTTCACTTACACGTACGAACCGGAAACGCTGCCGCAAGGCGTCACGGAATACGAACAGTGGGTTACGCTCCGCTCCGGCCGCAACTCCACCGTGGGTCAGGAAAATTACAATAAATGGGAACTCCGCGAGGAACTGGAATACGGCGTCACGGATAACTACACCGTGTCGTTGTATCTCAACCAGGAGTCCACGACCTATCGCGATCCGCTCACGGACGAAAACGTCTCCTCAGGATTTGAGTTCAAGGGCGTTTCGATCGAGAATCGTTATATGCTGTTGAATCCCGCCGAGCACGCCGTCGGGCTGGCGTTGTATCTCGAACCGACCTTCGCCGGCGACGAAGCCGAGTTGGAACAAAAGATCATTTTGGGCCAGCGTTTCGGCGATTGGAAATGGGCGCTCAACCTGACGCATGCCACGGAATGGGAAGATAACTTCCATTCAACGGAAGGCGAAGTGGAGGTCTCGTTCGGTCTCACTCGACGCCTCAACGATCACTGGAGCCTTGGCTTTGAAGCGCGCGATCACAATGAATTGCCCGAATACGAGCAATGGGAAAACACCGCGTTCTATCTCGGACCGGTTGTCACCTTCCAGCAGGAGAAATGGTGGGCGACCCTGACGGTCATGCCGCAGATTTGCGGCGCCAACTTCTCGGAAAATCCCGATGGCAATTCACACCTTGAGCTCGAAGGCCACGAGCGATTAAACATGCGGTTGATTGTTGGATTCAGTTTCTAATGCGCCTGTTGTTTCAGAAAATCGCCTTGATCACCGCTCTCGCTGCCATCAGTTGCATGGCGGCGGGAGCGGGTGAGCTTTCCAGCACCGAGTTGAAGGCCGGTCGCAAGCTTTACGTGACCAAGTGCGCGCGCTGCCACAAGCTTTACGATCCAAACCATTACTCGGACGCGGACTGGCGCGAATGGATGGACAAAATGAGCAAGAAATCCCGGCTGAAGCCGGATCAAAAAGAGCTCTTGTCTCGTTATATCGACTCGATTCGCGCCAGCAACACGAACTCCGTCCGGCAGTAACTCAGGGCCTTTGGCCGCGCGCCGATGCCGCCGGAACCACGTTCTATTCCGGCAATTCGCCGAAATAGAAATTCAGCGCGCCGGAATACTCGTCCTTGCCGACGTAGGGCTGGCCTTGCGGGCCGCTCTCTTTCGCATCGGTGAACTTGGTGCCAATCGCCGGAATCCCGTGCATGAAACCGAGCCCGGCAGGCGGCAGATTCACTTTGGTTTTCGCCACCAGATCCTTCGGCGGTTGTGCGGGCGTGAGCACCTGAACGAAAGGAATATTCTCTGGAACGACATTGATCGTTCCCTCGGTGGTGTCGAGTTGCAGCCAGCGCAGGTTCGCAAAGCAGCCTTTGAACTCCGGATAATCCCAATCGCGATAGCCGGTAATCGTGTCGTTGTAGCTGTTTTCCCAAACGCCGAAGGTTGTGCCGCGCTGACGATTTTTCCAAACCCGACTGGGGCCATTGCCCATCCAGCGTTTGGCTTTTACGTAATCTTCCGGGTAATCGAAATCACGCCGAGAAAATCATTCGTTCCGGCGGCGGAATACTTGTATTCGCATCGCACCCAGCCGTTGCCGCAAACACGCCAGAGAATGGATTGAAGGTCGCCGTCAAATTTGGCTGAAACGATGTAATCCGGGCCGTCTGGTTCGGCACGGAAGGACTTGAGCGTGGACTTTTTCGACGCGAGCCGCGGACCGTTGTTGACGGAGAAGGTTTGGCCGTCCTGCACCACCTGGGTCAACAAACCGGTCTGGCGGCTGATCGTGACGCTTAGCTTGCCGGACTTGATTTCGACAGCGTCGGCGTTTTCAGTGCCCGTCGCTTTTTGCGGTGCGGGCTCGTTCATCAAGCCGGCCAGGTCGCCGATTTTCGCCTTGGGCCAAACCCAGGTCCAGAGTTCACGGCCGGTTGGATCATCCACCCGCAAAGCCCAGGCATCGAAGCGATCTTCGGTCTTGAGCAGCGGCATTTTCAGAACGGCTTTGCCGCCCGGAGGCACGGCGGGTGCGTCCAGCACGTCCTCGGCAACGACCGTAAAGTCACTGCCATTTTCAGTCAGCGCCGGATATTTCCGGTATTGCCAGGTGAACTTGCATTGTTTGGCATCGGTGAAACTATAATGGTTCTCCACCGTGAACTTCTGGCTCGACTCGCGCTTGATTTGAATCGGCGACCAGATTTCCTTGATGGTGTAGAAACTGGCCTCACGTTCCCGATACGGTCCGACTATGCCATCGGGCGCCTGATTCCCGGCGGCATCCAACCCACCTGTGTCCGGCCGTTTCACCGCGTCGTCCGTCAGCGCCCAGATGAAACCGCCGCCCAGGTATTTGCTCGCGGTCATCATCCGCCAGTAATCCTCCAGGCCCGCGCCCGCGCCGCCGTCGTAAAGCGCGTGCATGAATTCCGTGGGCATGTAGATGAATTTGGTGTCGTCCGTGGCCACCGGTTTGTCGCGTTTTTCGCGATAGGTGGGAACGCCTTCGCTTGCGAGCTGGGCTGTCTTGTACGGAAGGTAATGCGAGGTGTTCACTCCGCTGAAAGGACTCCATGGATGCAGCACGCGGCGTTGCTGGGGATCGAACTGGGCGAACAATCCGTCGAGCTTCGTGTTCCAACCGCCTTCATTGCCATTGTCCCAAAAGAGAATGCAGGGATGATTCACATCGCGAACCACCATTTCCTTCACGAGCCGGGTGCCGACTTCCGTGTCGTAATCTTTGTGCCAGCCGGCGAGTTCATCCAGGACGTAAAGGCCAAGTTCATCGCAGAGTTCCAGGAAGCGCGCATCCGGCGGATAATGCGACATGCGAACCGCATTCATATTCATGTCTTTGAGCGTCTCAATGTCCAACCGGTGAACATTCTCGCTCAGACAGCGGCCTGAATCCGGCCAGAAGGAATGGCGATTCGCTCCTTTCAAAACGACGCGGCGGCCATTCACGTAAAAGCCATCGCCGTCCCGGATTTCCATCGTGCGAAAACCGAACCGCTCTTGAAACCGATGCAGCAGCTGATTGCCGCGCTTGAGCCGGACTTCCACGCGGTAAAGATTCGGGGTTTCCGCGCTCCAGGTCAGTGGTGAAGCCAGCCGGCTTTGCAGATGCGTTTTGCCGTCGCCGGTCAATTGAGCGGAAAAAGTTTCGCCAATCGGCTGGCCGGCGTTCGACAGGATTTGAGCTTCGAGAGTTTCCGCATTCGTCGCTCCGTCGGTGAAGACATCCATGGCAAAGTCTCCATTGGCCTGCGCATCGATGGCGACGCGGTCAATGAACTGAGCGGGCTGCGCTTCGAGCGAGACAGGCCGGAAGATGCCGGCGAAGACCCAATAATCCGCGAGACGCTCGGCGTTGTTGACTGAGGCATTGGCCGAATGCCGGGCGACAGTGACTTCCAGCAGGTTGGTTTGGCCAAACTTCACGAAAGGGGTGATCTCATATTTGAACCGGTAGAAACTTCCTTGATGCGTCGGGCCGACCGATTGGCCATTCACTTTCGCGCTGGTGTCGGTCATCACGCCATCAAACACCAGAAAAATGCGCTTTCCGTTCAGGTTCGACGGCACCTGGAACTCGCGTTCGTAGAGGCCGCGCTCATCAAAGGCGTTGGTGGCGTCGGTGCGATAATTCAACGTGCCGAACCCATGCATGTCCCATTGCGAGGGCACGGGCAGATTGGTCCAGACGCCAGAATTGGCGCCCGAGGTGCACATGAACTTCCAAGGAACGGCATCGTCTTTGCCCTGCCCGGAGAGATATTGGCGCAAGGTCTCCTGAGCTGTGGCCGAGAGGATCTGCATTGAGACGAGGCACAGGCATAAACTGCGGATGAACCCGTTCGCGCTGGAGCTGCTGGCAAATAGGCGCAGCGGCAATGAAGTGGATCGTTCGTGTTCGATGACTGAGCTTCGATGTTTTCCCATAATTCATTCTTCGGTTTGAAGGCACACTTGAGTTAACCCAAGCGGGCAATTTTTTTAGCAGAACTTTCGTCCGCGTGTCGAGGTTTCAGAACAGCCGCCAGAGTATCGTCGCGGTTTTTTACTTTCCTTGGACGTTTGAGTTGTTCAAATTTTCGCCGCCGGAAACCGGAAACCAATCCAAACCAGCTACTACCGAGCCGATCAAGGAGTTCACTGATTCGCATTCACGCCAGACGGTTGATCCATTCCCAACCCGTATGCACATCACCATCGTTTACCCAGGCAAAAAACCCGTTCCGCCGCCGCTGTATGGGGGCGGACAACGCGTCATGTATTGGCTGGGCAAAGCCCTGATACAGCTCGGGCACCAGGTCACGCTGATTGCTCATCCGGACAGTCATATCCCGGGCGCGGAACTTCGACCCTGGATGGACGATGGAGCGCCGGATGATTCCTGGATTCGGCTCATTCCGGATTCCACTGACATTCTGCATTTGCGTCGGCCACCCAAAGGACCGCTCCCGAAACCATTCGTGGTCACAATTGGCGGGAACGGACGCCCGGGTCAGAAATTTCCGGAGAACACGATTTTTGTTTCGCGCAACCACGCGGGCAATCATCAATCCGTACACTTCGTGCACAACGGCCTTGATCCAGATGAATATCAGTTCAGTGCCGTCCGCGAAAACTACGCCGTGTTTCTGGCCAAAGCCTCGTGGGACGTGAAAAACCTGCCAGGCGCCATTGAAGTGTGTCGGCGCGCCGGCGTGGAATTGCACGTGATCGGCTCGCGGAACTGGCTGTTTGGCCTGCACCGTTTTGTGCCGCCGGTTCGCGGAGTCCATTATCACGGCACTTTGGGGCAAAAAGAGAAGAACC
>JBQCEJ010000097.1:0-3995 GCA_051960355.1 Verrucomicrobiota bacterium
GAGCGAGAGCAGGTCCAGCAGTACGATGGGCAGGGACAGGATGTTGGAGTTGGCTACAATCACTTAGGTCACGGTATGGCCATGACCGTGTTCGTTTATCCCATACCTTCGCGCGCACCAGACGACACGCTCAGCGGACACTTTTCGACCTGCAAGGCTGAGGTGCTTGGTCGGCACACCACCGTACAGCTTGTCTCGGAGGAGGCGGTCCAGATTTCACCGGGCGGTGTCGGTCGGAGCGGACAGCACGCAACCTTTACTTACACCGAGATGTTCGCGCACCAACGGCAGGCGGTGCGTTCGGAGCTTTTTCTGTTCACACATGATCGGCGCTTCATCAAGTATCGCGTGACGTATCCAGTAGGCCAGCAAGCGGCAGCCGAGCCAGCTATTCGCGCCTTTATGGATGCGCTGGCGTGGCCATAGAGAGCGAACGACGATGAGACCAACGCCGAACACAGAAGGGTGTGTTGCTGCGGAGCGCAGCGGAGCCAGCAAACACGCCACTGGAACCAGACGCTGGACCGCATGACGAGGAGCGCGGTCAGGCGCAGGTTCCAATTCGAGAGTCATTGGCGCTCTCCTCGTCATCGGTCAGCTTCGCGTTCGGCATGAAATTGGTTGGCAAAATTTATTTGAGCATCGTCTCCGGAATCACAGGGATTATGGCCATTGTGATTCTGTGGCGTCGTTTGGATTTGTGGATTCGTGGTAGCCGCGCTGCCGGCCAGTTTGTTCGCTGGGAAATTCAGGGTGCCACACGAAAATATTACTACCCAGTTATCTCGTTCGAGTTGCCCGACGGCAGCAGATATGAGTTCGTTGGTGGGGCCGGTAACGGTGGTGCGCCACCAAAGGTGAAGGATGTTTACCCTGTCATCTATCCGCCAGGGCAGCCAGAGCGAGCGATGGTGTTATCCTTTCTCGCATATTGGGGTGCGATACCGTCGTTCATGGTGTTGTCCGCCGCGGCCGCGGTTGCCGCCATACACCGATGACGAACGTGTAGAACTTGGCGCTTCACCGAATGGCGGCCCGGCTACGCGCTCCGACAATCCGGAGGTCAGTGGCGGACCGCCATCGGTGACCTGTGCGTTAGGCCATTATGAAGCTTCTCGACCATCAGCTCGACAAGGCCTCACTTGCCAGATTTGGCGAGGAGGCGTGTCAGCTTTTGATTGCTAGAGATTTTTCAGGGCTGGCAGCCAGATTTGGCTATGCTATGGCCTACAATCTTGAACCTGCCGCAGCGATTGAGATGGAGCTTAAAAGATGTTTGTCAGCCCAAGACTTTTTGAGTGCCGAAGTGGTGTCAGTCACGGTCAGATATTTCAAGCCCGGCGATGATATGTTTCGTGCGTTGATTGAGTGCATTGTTCAGTTTGATAATCGAGCACGAGTTCTTATTGAGTTGATTGTAGCAGCGAACATGAACCTTTATCTGGAGCAGATTAGTGAAACGGCCTAACGGCCGCGCAATGGGATCAGTTCATTGAGCAGGACAGCCGAAGTGGGGCACAGGTTGTTGTCGCGGTCCGAGGACCCTTTGAAGCGACTGATCCGAGCCTGTTTATCGTGTTCCTCGCCGCGGTGGCGCGAAGGGCGTCAAACACATTTTTGCTGGAAAGAATTGCGTGTGGTTGCGGGTTGAAGGGGAGAGTTGGCGCGTGCTGGCGTGTCGGATTTAGGGCTCCTGAATTTTTCCCAAAACCTGTGGTAAGACTGGCGCGTGCCGGTCAACTCGACTCATTCTGATGACGACGCAAACGTTTCCGCGTGCCGGCGTGCGCGTGATGTTTTGATCGGTGAGGGTGGAAAAACGGTTCGCCCCGAAAACGTGAGCGGTGCAGAAACGGTGCAGAAACGGTGCAGAAACATTCCTATTCGGGCTGGCCTGATTTTTGCCCGCAGGGGCTACTTCCCGGGATTTACAAAGCGACGCCTTATTCCATGTTGGTTCACGTTCCTGAAGACGCAGTTTCGTGCTCCTTCCATCTCGGACTGGGGAGGCGAGGATTCCATTCTGCTCAATCTCTGATGAGTCGCTCGCCAATGGGCAATTGACGGCGGCCGATTCTGTCATACTCTTCTTCGCTCACCGCCGCATTCAACAGCTCGGCTGCCATGAACGGGGCAATGTTCTGGGAACCAGCGACTAGCAAGCGGCGGCGCAACTTATATTCATGCTCATAATTCGAGATTTAAAAATGACGATGGGAGCGCGGACGCTCTTCGAGAACGCTTCCTTTCAGGTCAACTATGGCGATCGCGTCGCACTGGTCGGGCCGAATGGCGCGGGCAAATCCACGCTGTTCTCCATCATCCTTAAAAAGATTGTTCCGGACGCCGGCACTGTGGAACGCGACGAATGGACGATGGTCGGCTACTTGCCGCAGGAGGGTGAAGCCCACGGGGATGAAACCATTCTCGACGTTGCGACGGGTCGAACGGAGGAATTGCCGCAGTTGGAAAAGCGGTTGCATGAACTCGAAGCGACGGGTGCAGTTTCCACGCCGGAGTACATGGAAGCACATGCCAAATACGACGCCTTGAATGATCCGCAGGTGGAGACCAAGGCTAAGAAAATGTTGCGCGGACTCGGTTATCGCGACTCAGATTTCTCACGCAAGGCGAAGGAAATGAGCGGCGGCTGGATTATGCGCGCGCGGTTGGCGAGGTTGTTGGTGATGGAACCCGATCTTCTGCTGCTGGACGAACCGACGAACCATCTGGATCTGCTCGCGCTCTTGTGGTTGCAGAATTATCTGAAGAATTATTCCGGCGCAGTGCTTCTGATTTCTCATGATCGCCAGTTCATGGACGAAGTCGTGAGCCAGGTGCATGAGATTGCCGAGAAAAAGTTGATCGCCTACAGCGGCAATTACTCCGATTTCCTGCGGCAACGGGAAGAACGCTACGAACAGCAGCTCGCCGCCTACAAGAATCAACAAAAGGAAATTCAAGCGCTCCAGGAATTTGTCGATCGCTTTCGCTCAGTGACTTCCAAGGCGTCGCAGGCGATGAGCAAGCTCAAGCAGATTGAACGTCTCGAATTGATTGAAAAGCCGATGGCGCCGCGCAAGCCGTTCCGATTTCAAATCCCGCAGCCGCCGCGCGGGGGACAACGCGCCATCACGCTCAAAGGCATTCACCTGGCTTACGGCGCGACGAAGGTTTATGCAGGGCTGGACTTAACTGTGGAACGCGGCGAGCGCACCGTTTTGGTCGGTCCAAATGGCGCTGGAAAATCGACACTGCTCAAGATCCTGGCGGGCGTGGTGGAATTCCAGCAAGGCGAGCGGGATTTGGGGCACAATGCCAAGATCGGTTATTTCAGCCAGCACCGTGCGGCCACGCTCGACCCGGAGCGCACGGTGCTCGACGAGGTTTTGGCCAGCGCGCCACTGCTGCCGGAGAACGATGCCCGCGGCATCCTGGGCTCGTTCTTGTTTCGCAAAGACGACATCTTCAAGAAGACGGCCGTCCTGAGCGGCGGTGAGAAGAGCCGGCTCAATCTGATCAAATTCCTGGTGGACCCGCCCAATCTCCTGCTGATGGACGAGCCGACCACGCATCTGGATATTCACACGGTGGAATCGCTCACGCTGGCTCTGGAACGCTACGAGGGAACGTTGATTTTCATTTCCCACGACGTGCATTTCATCCGGCAACTCGCGACCAAGGTGCTGCACGTCAGCGCCGGTCAGGTGGTTCCGTACGTCGGCGGCTACGATTATTTCCTGGAGAAAACCGGGGCGGCAGATGACGCGCGGGCGGCGCTCACAGCGGCCTGATTCTGGCGGCAAGGGATCGAGCGCGATCAACTGGATTGCCTTCGCTTGGAAAAAGAAAAACGGGCAACATCGTTTGAGCGATGTTGCCCGTTGTGTTTTTGGCTTAGCTGTTACTGAACCTGCATGATCATGTAAAACCGCTGCGGCAGGTTGTTTGTATCCGTCCACGAACTCAGGTTGTTTGTGGCCGACAGCGTGTTG
>JBQCEJ010000098.1:0-3556 GCA_051960355.1 Verrucomicrobiota bacterium
CTGGCGATCTGCTTGAGCGATTTGCCGCTGTGGAGCAACAGCTCCACCGCCGAACGTTTGAACGCTTCGTCGTAACGCTTTAATTTGCGGTCCGGTTTCTGATTCGTTTCCATGAGTGCTTTCTTTTTGTCGCACCCCCCCCGTCTGTCCACTAAATCGGGGGAACCTCACCGCCGGCTGGGATAATCGCTACCTCATCCATCTCCTCGGCATCAATTTAAATGCGTGAGCCCTGTGGCCACATGTGCCCACATTGACACGCGGAGACTGCTTGTGTAGTTTTCGGCCAGTTGGATTAAGTATGAAATCTCTGCTAAACCAACATGTGCTGGTGCTAAATCGACTCTGGCAGGCAGTCAATGTCTGCACTGTTCGCCGCGCGCTGACTCTGCTCTTCCAAGGCCACGCCCAAGCGGTCCTCAATTGCAGCGACGGTTCATTTCGCACCTTCAGTTTTTCCCAATGGCACGTGTTTTCCCAGGAAGAGCCCCATCCCGAATCCGTCAACACCATCTCATTTCGTATTCGGGTTCCCCGCGTCATTCTACTGGGCGTCTTTGATCACCTGCCCAAGAAGGAAGTGAAGTTCACCCGGCACAATATCTTCGAGCGGGACAAGAATACCTGCCAGTACTGCGGCGAGGTTTTCGATCGCAAGGACTTGAATCTGGATCACGTGGTTCCGCGGGATCGCGGTGGACCGACGACCTGGGAAAACATTGTTTGCTCCTGCATTGAATGCAACACTCACAAGGCCAACCGCACGCCGCAGGAAGCGGGCCTGCACCTCATCCGCAAGCCCAAGCGTCCGAAATGGCGTCCGTTTGTTCAGATCAATCTCAGCCTGCAACAACACGATAGCTGGAAACATTTCGTGGACCTCGCCTATTGGAACGTTGAACTCGGTGAAGATGTGGGCTGATGCCCGCGCCCGGTTAGACCGCACGTTAGGAATCTTTTCGTCGGAGCGTTAGTCGCGCGACGCCGACGAACTCAGACCTTCGCGGCCGTCTTTGCCACTTCGATCATTTCCCAGAATTTCGGATTTTGTTGCAGCGCTTCGTCCTCCTCCATCTTCAAACCGGAACGGAACAGAAAATCCTTCAACGTGTGGCGATTGAGAATCCGATGCACGACGACGCCCAGATCGTGGCGCTCGAAATAAACGCGATAATCCGCCACGCGAAAACGGAGCAGAACGCGACCGGCCCGTTCGAGTTTGCCAAAGTCGTCCATCTCGGTGTTGAGCACCTGCTGCGGCAGCCCGCGAAACTCGCCGAGAATCTGCAACTGCAGTTCCTTCGGCATCTTGGCCAACTCCACCGCACTGGTCGGATTGAAAATAATTTGAAACGGGCGCATGACAATGTTGAGTGAGTTGGGGAATTCCCCGCTTTCAGGATTTAACTGGTTTCAAGTCGTTCACAGATCGCTCACTGTTTTCGGTGAACGCAGTTTGGGAATTCAGGCGGAAAAAAGCACGACAAATTCCCGAACCGCCCAAGAGGGGTGCGATTGAAACTGCCGGTCAATGCCCTTTCGCCTCGTGAGGAACGAATGGGGAGAGAGCCGGAGACAGGGATTTGAGCCGGTTGGCGCAAACGAGAAGAACGGCGCGAATTGGGAATGCGCCTCCTCTCGCCGCCCCTTTCCTCCGGCTTCGGTCGGAAGAGATGGAGTTGTTTAGTGACTGCCAGATTCCATCACACGCGCCCATTTGAGCAACCGTTTGACTTTCGAAAGCAAGCGGCTACGATAAAAACGATTTCTGGCGTGTTCGTCTATCGGCTAGGACACGGCCCTCTCAAGGCTGAAAGACGGGTTCGACTCCCGTACGCGCTACCAAGTCCTTCGTGCAACAGCTCTCGGGCACACGCCGCATCTGACTTCCAGGAAGCTCCTCCCGATTCACTCGACGGACCGCACTTCGATCCGCATCACCGCTTTCGCGACCGCAAAGGGCTCGCGCCGGAAGCGTGCCACCGCTCGCTCCTTGGCCCGCTCTTTGTTCGTTGCGGCGATGGAAATGCATGTTTCCACCACGGCCGTCTTCCGGAGCACGACGTCAAAACTCTTCAGTTCAGGTTTTGGAACCCTGACGGACTTGCGTTGAGTCGCTTTCAATTCCTTGATCGAGATCGGATCCGTGGGCGCGGGCTGCTCGACCAGACTATATTTGATCCCAATCACCCTTCCCGTTTGGTTGGCAGGCAGCGGTCTCGGAAACACGAAATACGAAGCGTGCGGCATCCGATGAAACCCAATCTCCGCAAAGTCAGCCTTCTTCGATCGCGGTTCCTGAATCACCGTCAGCACGCGATTCTGCTTCACTGCCTGGAGAAACCGCGGATCATTTTTGGGATCGGTCCAGAGCGCAACCACCTCTGGTTTGCCGGAAGTTTTTACCAGTTCACTGAAGCGCATAGCCATGGCAGAACTTCAATCGCGCTGGCAACCTGGTCAATGGAAGGACTTCACGCCTTTGAAACGAAAACTTCCCTGCAACAACCGCTGCAATCCCCGGCACGCTTTTGTCATCCGCAGATTAAAATTTGAACATTTGTTGCTCGTCTTGTATCAATGGATGCGTGAACCGTTGGAAGTCCATCATCGCCCTGCTGCTGGCAATGCTCTATCTGCCGGCCACCGGCCATTGCGCGCTGGAGCAAGTCGGCTGGATCGACTCCGCAGGCGCGTGCTGCGATCAAACGGCATTGGCCGATAATCCGCAGACCGATTCGTGCTCCTACGAGTGTTGCCCGATCGAATACGCCCTTTACTTGAGCGCGCCTCATAGCGTTTCGACTTCGCCTCAGCTCGCAGCGCCGGTGTTGATCCTGCTGGCCTTGAGATCCACCGCCGACGATCCGCAGCACGTCGCTCCAAGATGTCCCCCGCCCGTTCCGCCTAAAGCCTGGCAATTTGCCTTCCGCACGGCGCTTCCCGCCCGTGCTCCTTCCTGCCTTTCTTAATTAGTCCCGCCCGGGACCCATTCCAACGCAACCGGTGTGCCTGCGCACCGTTCTGTTCCGCTTTCAGTTCCCAGTTCGGTTTGGTCGGTATTGATTCTTATGAAGCCACAATTTATTTGCAGTTTGATGTTAGCGGCCTTGAGCAGTTCAGCGCTCAAAGCCAATGACGCTGGACCAACGGTCGTCGCGACCCAGGCCACCACGCTTGAAGCGCTCGTCGCGGAAACGCTGGCAAACAATCCCGAACTCCAGTTCTACCAGGCGGAACTGGCCGCGGCGAGGGCCGGGCGCAAGTCTGCCGGGCGACTTGCCAATCCGGAACTCAGTGGCAGCATCGGCCAAAAAACCATTCGCGGTGGCGATCTGAGCGCGGAAGGAATCGTCTGGTCCGCGTCGCTGATGCAGCCGTTCGAATGGCCGGGGCGACTGGGATTGCGCAAGGCGATTGCCAATCGCGATGTGGAATTGGCCGAACTGGGCCTGGCGCGATTCAAGACGACACTGGCGGCGCGTGTGCGCTTGCTGGGCTACGGACTCAGTGCCGCGCAGGAGAAAGCCGAAGCCGCGCGCCAGATCGCCGATCG
>JBQCEJ010000099.1:0-5608 GCA_051960355.1 Verrucomicrobiota bacterium
TTCTGCTGATCCCGCCGGGTCCAGAAGAAATCGCCGAGCGATTCCTGCACCTCAGCCCAGACACGATCGCGATCTTCAGTTCGAGAAATATCGCGAACGAGCGCCTCAAGCTGGCGGCGCGCGGCATCGAGTTGAGTCGTATCCGCGGTTTCAGTTGCCGCAGCGGAACGCCATTGCGTGTCCGCGAGGCGGAACTCGACCCAACGCTGCTCTGCGGGCGGGAGGTTGGTTGAATTGACTGATCCGTAAACCTGGTTGGCCTTGGCAAACGAACCTTCGCCGTAAAGCTTTTCCGCTTCTGCTTTGAGCGATTGGTACTGCGGCGGCAATTCCGCGGCGGACAAGTTCAGGGCGAGCAAACAAATCCAGGCGACGATGGCGTAACATTTCATAAGTCCTTTCCGTTGGACGGAGCGCAAGCCAACATGCTCCCGGAAAAATGGGTTTGCGAGGAAAATTCGGCAAAGGGCCCGCGGACGGCGCAACTCCGTGCGTCCGGAGCAAAATTTCCTTTCGTCGCAAATCCCTTTCCGCCTAACGTCTCCGACACAATGGCCGCTGAAGCGCAACTCACCCCGATGATGGCGCAGTATCGCCGCATCAAGAGCGAACTGCCGAAAGACGCGCTGCTGATGTTCCGGCTGGGAGATTTCTACGAAATGTTTTTCGAAGACGCCCAAACCGGCGCGCAGCTTCTCAACGTGGCGCTGACCAAACGCGGCGTCGTGCCGATGTGCGGCATTCCTTTCCACGCAGCGAACAACTACATCGGTCGTCTGCTCAAGGCCGGGCGCAAAGTCGCCATTTGCGAACAGGTCGAGGAAGCGCGTCCGGGTCAACTCGTGAAGCGCGAAGTCACGCAAATCCTTTCGCCGGGAACGCACTTTGACGAACGCATGCTCACGGCGGAGCGGAACAACTTCCTGGCCGCCGTTTTCCCCAGCGGCAAAACCTTTGGGCTCGCTTTCACGGATCTAACCACGGGCGATTTCATGACCACCGAAGTGGAACATGAATCGGCGTTGCTCACGGAGCTGGAACGGTTGCGTCCGGCGGAAATCATTTATCCGGCGGAAAGCGCTCGCGTTCGCGAACTGCTGGAAGCGGCGTTCCCAATTTTGAACGGCTACGAGGATTGGGTGTTCGCGCCGGAAACCGCGCTGTTCACCGTGCGCGATCATTTCAAAGTCGCGGCGCTGGACGGTTTTGGGTTGAAGGATCGGCCTTCCGCAATCGGCGCTGCCGGTGGGATTCTGCATTACCTGACGCAACATCTGCGTCGCGATGTGGCGCATCTCACGCGGCTTTCCTTTTATCAGCGCAATGACTTTCTGGCGCTGGATTACACCACCTTGCGGCATCTGGAAATTCTCGAACCGCTGCACCACGATGCGCCGCGCAACGCCTGTTTGTACGGCGCGTTGAATCGCACGGTCACACCGATGGGAGCGCGGCGTTTGCGCGACTGGCTGTCGCAGCCGCTGGCCGGCGTGGAACCGATTCAACGCCGGCAACAGGCGGTGCAGACGTTCATCGAGAATGCCTCCGGGCTGAATGGTTTTCGCGCTCAACTGACCAGTGTTCGCGATTTGGAACGCACGATTGGCCGGATCAGCAGCGGGACGGGCAACGCCCGCGATCTGACTGCACTGCGTCTTGGGCTGGAACAATTGCCCGCCATCAAACAGACGCTTGTTGAAGTCGAACAGGCCTCCAGTTCGTCAACCAAACTGGCGGAAGAGCTGCCGCAGTTTGAAGCTGGCGCGCCGAGTCCAAGCGGGAACGTTTCGGGCTTGCTTAACGAATTGGAAGCGCAGCTCACCGCGATGCCGGATCTGGTGGAATTGATCGCCCGCGCCATCGTGGACGAACCTCCGTTGGCGGTGAAGGATGGCGGCATCATTCGCGACGGTTTCGATGCGGCGCTGGATGAATTGCGCACGGCGCAGCGCGGCGGGAAGGATTGGATTGCTAAGTTGCAGGCCGACGAAATTGAGCGGACGGGCATTCCGTCATTGAAGGTGCGGTTCAATTCCGTGTTCGGCTATTACATTGAAATCACCAAGTCGAATCTCGACAAGGTTCCCGCTCATTACATCCGCAAGCAGACCATTGCCAACGGCGAACGTTTCATCACGCCTGAGTTGAAGGAGATGGAAGGGAAAATCCTCGGCGCGGAGGAACGCAGCACCAAGCTGGAATACGAGTTGTTCCAACAGATTCGTGAGGCCGTGCTCGCGCAGTTGCCATCGCTCCAACGCTCAGCCGCCGCGCTGGCGCAACTCGACGTGCTGGGTTCGTTTGCGGAAACCGCGCGGCTCTACAGCTATTGCCGACCGCACATTGCTGATGAAGGCGTGTTGAACATTGTCGATGGCCGTCATCCGGTGCTGGAACAGAACCTCGTGGAAGAACGCTTTGTGCCGAATGACACCGGGCTTTCCAACGGCGCGGTGGGCGAGGCGAGCGCGGATTCGAAATCGCGGACGATTGAGGCGACAAGTTTGCCGCAGATTGCGCTGATCACCGGGCCGAACATGGCGGGCAAGAGCACTTACATTCGCCAGGTGGCGTTGCTCACACTGCTGGCGCATACGGGCTCGTTCGTTTCGGCCAAGAGCGCGCGGGTCGATCTGGTGGATCGCATTTTCACCCGCATTGGCGCGAGCGATGATCTGGCGCGCGGCCAAAGCACGTTCATGGTGGAGATGAGCGAAACGGCCAACATTCTCAACAACGGCACGGCGCGGAGCTTGATCGTGCTGGATGAAATTGGCCGTGGCACGAGCACCTTTGACGGCTTGAGCCTGGCGTGGAGCATTGTTGAGCATCTGCACAATCAGGTCGGAGCCAAGACGCTGTTTGCCACGCACTATCACGAATTGACCGAACTCGCCGCGCACTTGCCGCGCATCAAGAATTTCAATGTGGCTGTGCGCGAATGGCAGGACTCGATCGTGTTCCTGCGCAAGATCGTGGAAGGCGGCACGGACAAAAGTTACGGCATTCAGGTCGCGCGCCTCGCCGGCGTGCCCAAGAGCGTTCTGGACCGCGCCAAAGCCATCCTGCGCAATCTGGAGGAATCCGAGCTGACTCCCGAAGGCAACGTGCGCCAACCGCGTCGACAGCAGGATCGCGAAAAGCTCAAGCAACTCGCCCCGGCGCCCCAAATGGACTTGTTTGGCGGCTGAGCCGCCGCGCTTGGAAAATTGCAGTGGAATGAAACAGGCGCTCGATTTCCTAAAGTTGATGCAGATTCCAGGCGGCGGCCGGATTTTTCTGCGCCGCGAATACGATCGCGCTGGTTCCAAGCTGCGGTTTCTGGCCCGCAATTACCGCCGCCACTTTCTCAAGCGGACGCGAATGGTTGCTGTCGTGGGTTCGCTCGGAAAAACCACGACCAAACGCGCGCTGGATGCGGCCTTGAATTGCCCGGACCGCGGATTTTCCTTCAGCAATTACGGCTCGAGCCTGTCCGAGAACGTCCTGCGGGTTCGCCGATCCGACGCCCATGCCGTGATTGAAGCAGGCATTCAAGGCCCGGGGCACATGACCTCTTACCGGCGAACGCTCCAGCCCGATTTGGTGGTCGTCACGTCGATTGCAAGCGAGCACAACCGATCGGTCCCGACGCTGTTCGACACGCGCGCGGAAAAAGTGAAAATGGTCAGCGGCCTGCCACCGGAAGGCATCGCCATTCTCAATGGCGACGATCCCCATGTGCGTTGGATGGCCACGCAAACCCGCGCGCGAGTGCTGACCTACGGTGTTAATCCTGACAACGACGTTCGCGCTTCAAACCTTTCCGTGCACGATGGCGTGACCACGTTTCAGGTCCACATCGAGGGCCAATGCTTTGATTTCGAAAGCAAACTTCAAGGCGAACATCTGGTTTATCCGATGCTGGCTGCAGTCACCGCCGTGCATGTCGAAAAGCTGGATTTGGGCGCAGCGCTGGCGCGGTTGGCGAGGTTGGCGCCGACGAATTCGCGCATGGAGCTCATCCATCTGCCGGACGGAACCCGCATTCTCGACGACAGCTACAAGGCCGCTTTGGAATCGCTGCACGCCGCATTTGAAACGTTCTCGCGATTTTCCGGGCGCCGAATTGTTGTGCTTGGAAATGTGGAAGAGCCGCCGGGTAAGCAGGGCGATGTCTATCGCGATCTGGGACGGCGTCTGGCGGGTTTCGCCGATCTCGTGATCTGCATTGGCGGCGATCACATGTCCAAATTGCGGAGCGGAGCGGTTCAGGCCGGGATGAACAGTTCGGCGATTAGGCTCACCGGCTCGCGGATTGATGAAGCGATGGCGATTCTGAAAGCGGTCGTCCAGCCCGGCGACGCCGTTCTCGTGAAGGGCGCGTCGACTCAAAGACTGCGCCGGATTGTGCTGGCGCTCGCGGGCAAAAGCGTTCGCTGCCGGATAAAATATTGCGGCGTGAAGGTGAGTGCGTGCGATGCCTGTCCGCTCTTGAATGGCTCGGAGGCCGCTCTCAAAAATCATTTCATCAGCCGCTATATTGAACCATGATGCCTCATGCTTAATGAGCTGGACGTCCTTTTGAATTTCTTCGCATGAGTCAGATGCCGTCGCGTTCGCCCCTCTCCGCTTTTTTTCAGAAGTTCACCGCACTGCGGACGGCGCCAAGGGAATTGTGGGTCGTCTATGGCGCTTACATCCTCGAGAACATTGCTTACGGCATTGGCGCGTCCTCCGTGCTGACCTTGTGGCTGTCGTCCGACCTCGGCTTTGGCGATGTGAAGGCGGGAACCACGATTGCGGTTTATTCTACGCTGATGACGCTGATGACGGTGCTGGTAGGCTCGTTGACGGATGCGGCGGGGATTCGGCGCACGTTCCTTCTGGGATTCTGGATTTGCCTGTTCAGCCGAATTACAATGACGGCCTCTGTAAACACGGCGATCGCGCTGCCGTTGGGCCTATATCTTCAAGCTCTCGGGCTGGCGTTGATGGTTCCGGTGATGACGGCGGCGATGAAGCGGTATTCCACGGCGGCTCAACGCTCGATGGCGTTTTCGCTCTACTACGCGCTGCAGAATCTTGGGTTTGCCGTGGCGGGTTATTTGTTCGATCACATCCGCAAGACAATGGGCGAACACGGATCGTGGACTATTCCCGTGTTTGGCACTGAGTTGAGCACCTATCGGGTTTTGATTCTGTTGAGCGTCGTGTTCACCGTGCCGGGTTTGGTTTTGACCTGGTTCTGCATGCGCGACGGCGTGGAAATGACCGAATCCGGCGTGCGAATCACGGAACGTCCGGCGTCCGGACGTCGCGGTCAGAATGCGTTCGCTGCGCTGTGGCAGACCATTCGCGACACGACGGCGAACACCGCACGGATCTTTGCCGCGTTATGGAAACAGCCGTCGCTCTATCGCTTTCTGGTTTTCATGTCACTAGTGATTGGCGTGAAGCTGATCGTTTATCACATGTATTTCACCTTCCCGAAGTTTGGCTTGCGTGAACTCGGCGAAGGCGCGCCGATAGGCCGGCTTTACACCGTGCTGAATCCGATCCTTATCGTCTTGCTCGTGCCGATTTGCGGCGCGTTGACGCAACGGATCAGCGCGTATCGGATGGTGAT
>JBQCEJ010000100.1:0-3562 GCA_051960355.1 Verrucomicrobiota bacterium
GATTGCTTCCGCCTGGCGCTTGCGAATTTTCATGGCGCGTGCAACGCTGTTCTGTCGCGCGGTTTGGCATCAATCAATATGAAAACTCGATTTCAAGGTGTGTCGGCGGCGGTCCTTTTATTGTGTGCCGTGGCGGTGGGCAGTGGCTGCCGGAGCGCCTATTATTCGGCTTATGAAAAATTCGGCGTTTACAAACGCGATCTGCTCAAGAAGGACGTCGTGGCCGCGCGCGATGACCAAAAGGAAGCCAGCGAGCAGTTCAAGGATGCGCTGACTCGATTGAAGGAACTCTATGGTTTCAGCGGCGGAAACCTGGAAAAAGCGTATAACGGTTTGCAGAGCGAATACGACGATTGCGCTGCCAAAGCGGAGGATGTCCATAAGCGCATTCGATCGGTGGAAACGGTGGCTGGTGATCTGTTTGCTGAATGGGACAAGGAGATTCAAGAGATTTCCACCCCGGCTCTGGCGGCGTCCAGTCGGCGACAACTGCAAGCCACGCGTGAGCGTTACAACAGTTTGCACCAGGCCCTGAAGGACGCCGAGAACAGCATGACTCCCGTGCTGACCCAACTTCATGACCAGGTGCTTTACCTGAAGCATAATCTCAACGCGCAGGCCATCGCTTCGCTGAAGGGTGAGGCGATGAACATTCAAACCGACATTTCCAATCTCATTGCCCAGATGAATGCGGCCATTGCCAAGGCGGACGAATTCGTGAAAACCTTGCAGACGGACTGAGGTCCAGACACTTGGGTCTTGGTTGACTTCTTTTTCGAGTGTTGTTCCCAAAAGGGCGGGCGCAATCGATCTTCGCTTTTGGAACGCTCAGAGCGCTTCACTTCCGGTCACAAATGCTTGCCTTTGCCAGATAGGTGAATTCCCCAGCTGCCGACTGTCTCGGTATCAACGAAGGAAGTTGTAACAAGCGGATTGAAATGGATCGAATCGCTTGCAGTACAACAACAAACCAGAGGATTTTATGAAGTCGCAGTTGAACGAAAAGAGAGTGGCCATTTTAGTCGCCAATGGATTTGAGCAATCGGAATTGACCGATCCCAAGCAGGCGTTGGACGAGGCAGGTGCCAGAACGGAAATCGTTTCGCCCGTGAAAGATGAGGTAAAAGGGTGGAAGGAAATGAATTGGGGTGACTCGTTTCGCGTGGATGTGCCGTTGGAAGAAGCAAACGCGGAGGATTACGACGCGCTGGTATTGCCGGGTGGAGTAATGAACCCGGACAAGCTCCGGTTGCAGCCAAGGGCGATCTCCTTCATCCGCGCGTTCTTTGAGGCAGGGAAGCCAGTCGCCGCGATTTGTCACGGGCCGTGGACCTTGATTGATGCCGGTGTTGCCAAGGGTCGACGAATGACGTCGTACTCCTCGATCAAAACCGATCTGATCAATGCCGGCGCGGAGTGGGTGGATGCGGAAGTGGTCGTTGATAACGGTCTGGTAACCAGCCGCAAGCCGTCGGATATTCCCGCCTTCAACCGCAAAATGCTTGAGGAAATTGAGGAAGGCGTGCACGAGAAACAGAAGTCTCGCGAGCACGCAATTGCATAGGAAAGATCTCGCATTCAGGGCGCGGAGCGATTTTCGCTTCGCGCTTTTTTGTGCGATTCACTACTGGCCTCACCCCAGAACGTGCGGGTGCAGAACCCTTTAAAAATAATTTAAAATACCTATTGCACCGAAAAAATCGTTTGCCTATATTCTGCGCTCCGTTTCGCCTGAACAAGGTGCACGGACAGCATAACCTGCAGAACCGATAACTGAATCCCAACTGGGACAGGAATGATGGCTCTGCTCTCCAAGTAGCTGACTTGGTTGGTAACTGTTTTTGATTTTTATGCCAGTAAAGACATTTAGACCGCTGACGCCGTCAACGCGATATATCACAATCGCGGATTTCAGCGACATCACGAAGACCAAGCCGGAGAAAAGCTTGGTGGAAATCCGCAAGAAAACCGGTGGTCGTAATCATTACGGACGCGCTACGGCTCGCGGCATCGGTGGCGGTCATAAGCAGAAAATCCGTCTGGTTGATTTTAAACGTCAGAAGCATGGAGTGGAAGCCACTGTTGCTGCGATTGAATATGATCCGGGTCGGACGGCTCGCTTGGCTCTGTTGCAATACGTGGATGGTGAGAAGACTTATATCGTTGCTCCGGTCGGATTGCAGGTGGGTGCCAAGTTGATGAGTGGGCCGACTGCGCCTCCGGTGATTGGCAATTGTCTCCCTCTCCGATCAATTCCTGTCAGCAGCGCGATTCACAGCATTGAGCTGACTCCTGGTCGCGGCGGTCAAATGGTTCGCAGTGCTGGTGGTGCTGCAACTCTGATGTCTCGGGATGAAGGTTTTGCGCAGGTCCGCTTGCCTTCCGGTGAAATTCGCCGGATCAACGAAAACTGCTATGCGACCATCGGGCAGGTTGGTAACACCGAGCACGAGAATGTGATTCTTGGCAAAGCGGGGCGTTCCCGTCATCGTGGCATTCGCCCGATCACGCGTGGTGTGGCTCGCAATCCAGTGGATCATCCGAACGGTGGTGGTCAGGGTAAATCCAAGGGTGGTGGTGGCTGGCAGCAATTGACCTCCCCGTGGGGTGTGCAGGCCAAGGGCTATCGCACTCGCGACAAGAAGAAGATTTCAAACCGATTCATTGTGGTGCGCCGCGATGGCCGTCCGATGAAAAACAAGTAACGATTTATGGGTCGCTCAATTAAAAAAGGTCCCTTTGTAGATTTCCACCTGCTGGATAAGATCCAGAAGGCGAAAAGCACAAATCAGAAGACGCCGATCAAGACTTGGTCGCGCCGGTCGATGATTACGCCGGAATTTGTGGGTCTGACCTTCACGGTTCACAATGGAAAAGTTTTCAATCCTGTTTTCGTGACCGAAAACATGGTGGGTCATCGCCTGGGAGAATTCTCACTGACGCGCACGTTCAAGAAGCACGGCGCTCACACGGCCAAGGCTGAAGCGAAGTAGAAGTGATGTAATATGCAAGTTCACGCAATCACCAAAAACATTCGCATGTCCGCGCAGAAGATGCGCGAAGTGGTGCGCCAGATTCAAGGTTTGCCGGCGCTGCAGGCGCAGGCTGTGCTCGCGGTCGTGCCGCGCAAAGGAGCCCGCTTTGTGGCCAAGACTTTGCGGTCGGCCATCGCCAATGCTGAGAACAACAAGAACGCCAAGCCGGAAACCTTGCGGATCAAGGAAGCGGTCGCTCAAACCGCCACTACGCTCAAGCGATTCACGCCCAAGGCGCGTGGTTCCGCCGGTCCGATTCTCAAACGGAATTGCCACGTAAAAATTGTTTTGTCTGACGAGTAATTGTATGGGCCAAAAATCCAATCCAATCGGTCTGCGTGTCGCGGTCAATAAAGACTGGCGCTCCAAGTGGTATGCCGGCAAAAAAGATTTCGGTAAGTTGCTGACGGAAGACCGCATGATCCGTGATCTGCTGAAGAAGAAGCTCGAGACCGCTTCTGTTCCGCGCATTCTGATTGAGCGCGCTGCCAGTCGTTGCCGCATCACCATCATGACCGCCCGTCCCG
>JBQCEJ010000101.1:0-18712 GCA_051960355.1 Verrucomicrobiota bacterium
GCCTGAATCTGGGCGGCGATGTTGTCGTAAATGTGGACTGGCCCACTGGCTACACCCGCTCCACCAACGTCCTCCTGACCTACAGCGGCTCCCGCAATGGCAGCTTCAGCTTCGTGCCCGGGACGCTGCCGATCGGGGCGACCCTGGTGGACGACATTGCCAACAAACAGTTGAAGCTCGTCGTCATCGACCCGGTCCTGTCCCTGACCTGGCAGGCGGGTGACGGCGATTGGGATTTCACGAGCGGCAACTGGTCCAATCTGGTAACCGCCTCGTTGAGCGATGTGTTCACGAACGGAAGCTATGTGCAATTCGCTGACACGGCGGCGGGCACCAGCCCGATTACGGTGAATCTTTCTGGCACCGTTGCGCCGTTTCAGATTCTGGTCAACAACACGGCCAAGCAATATTCACTGGGCGGGGCGGGGGACATCAGTGGCACCGGTGGCATCACTAAATCCGGCAGCCAGCTGCTGACGCTCTCCGGCTCCAACACCTTCACGGGGCCGGTCGTAGTGAACGCCGGCGCGCTGCGCGTGACGGACGGATCGGCTCTGGGCGCCGGGGCCGGCACCACCACCGTGGCGAGCAACAGCACCCTGGCCTTATCCGGGGGCGTGACGGTGGCGGAAAACATCCACATCAACGGCGGTGGTTCCCCGAGCATTTCCGGAACGGAAATTGTGGGCGCGCTGCGCGGGGCGCTTCAATCCAGCAGCGGCAGCAACGTCTTCAGCGGCAATATCACCCTCGACGGCAACGTCCGGATCGGTGCGCAGAACAACGCCACGCTCAATCTGACCGGCACCATCAGCGACGGCGGCAACAATTCCAGCGTGATTTTCCGTTGTGGCAGCACTCCGCTGTTCATCAGCGGCACGGGGAACAGTTGGGGTGATAACACGGATGTGTATGGCAACACCCTCAAGCTGGGCGCCAACAACGCGCTGTCCGTCACCAGCCGTCTGCGGGTCGGCGTGGCAGGCCTTTCTCCGGCCGCAAGCATTCTTGACCTGAACGGCTTTAGCCAGACAGTCGCCGGGCTCGGCGACGGCAGCGGCCCGCCAACCGAATGCATCATCACCAACGACGGTGCGGGTGCCTCCGTATTGACGCTCAACCCTGGCAGCACCAACGCGAACACGTTCAGCGGCATCATCAGTGACGGTGCGGCAACGATCGCCATGGCCAAGAACGGCACCGGCACGCAGACCCTGGCCGGCACCAACACCTACAGTGGCGGCACGACCGTCAATGGCGGCGAGCTGCGCATCAACGGCAAAATCGTAAACAGCGCCGTCACGGTGAACGCGGGCGGCACCCTGGGCGGCACGGGAACGATTGACACCGCCGTGGTCGTGAACTCCGGCGGCACGCTGTCGCCGGGCGCAGGTGCGGTGGGGACGCTGACCCTCAACAGCGCTCTGACCCTGGCGGGCACGACGTTGGCTGAGGTCAACCTCGACGGTGCGGCCAACGATCTGGTTTTTGTGAATGGCAACACGACTTATGGCGGCGCGCTGGTGGTGACCAACGCCGGTGTGAGCGCGTTGACCAACGGGGCGGTGTTGCATCTCTTCAGCGTGACCGGCACCCGGAGTGGAAATTTCTCCGGGATCACGGTGGTGCCGGAAGGTTTGACCGGCACCTTCGATCCCGCTTCGGGCAATCTGACGCTGAGCAGCGCCACGCCGCCGGTGCTGAATGTGGTCAGGACGGCTGGCAGCCTGGTGTTTTCCTGGACCGGCAACTTCAAGTTGCAGGCTCAGACCAACGGCCTGAATGTCGGTTTGCAGGCGGGCTGGTTTGATTATCCCAATGGGACGAATGGCGTGACGGTGCCGATCTCGGCGAGCAACCCCACGGTGTTTTTTCGGCTGATTACCCCTTGAACAAGCCGCCCGGGCGCCGAACGCGCCCGGGCGTTCGCTTTGGAGAAAATTATTGAAAACGCAATCTGCTTCTCGTTCTGCAATCCCCGGCTTCACGCTCATCGAGTTGCTGGTGGTGATTGCAATCATCGCGATTCTGGCCGCCATGTTGTTGCCCGCGTTGTCGCGAGCCAAAGAGGAAGCGCGCCGGGCCGCCTGCAAAAATAATCTCAAACAACTCAGCCTGGGCACCCTCATGGATGCCGATGACAACGAGGGCCGCTATCGGGACGACGGGCAAACCGATCCGCACAAGATTGGTGGCACGTTTCGGGAGATGCTGGTGAAGGAAGTGGGCTTCAAGCGTGAGGGCTTTTATTGTCCCTCCAACGCCGATTGGAACCGGGACGACTTCTGGTATTTCGGAGGGAACACGAACGTCACCGTCACCGGGTATTTTTACTTCGTCGGGAAGAACGAATACAACACGCAATACGACACGTATTTTTATGCCTCGGGCGCCCTTGCTGGCGGAGACAATATCAAGAATCACCTGCCGGGATTTGCCAAGAAGACAACCGACACGCCGTATTATTCTTTGATGTGGGCCGACATCAATCGCAAGTATCAGAACAGTTGGCTGCGCGCCAATGACACCGTCAATCCCAACGCCCGGGGCGTGAACCATTTTGAGAACAATGTCCCGGCCGGTTCCAATGAAGGTTATCTGGACGGGCACGTGGAATGGGTGAAAGGGTCCCGGTACGCCGGTCCGAACAGCCGTCCGCGCATGGAATACAGCCAGATGCAGGTCTATTTCTACGGCGGCCAGCCCTGATGCCCGATCAGCGTCCGCGCACCTGTTGCCGGTATTTGAGCGGCGTGGTGCCCAGTTCGGTTCTGAAAATCCCCGCCATGTATTCCGGTGAACCATAGCCCGCCGCCTCGGCGACATCGGGAATTGGCAGATCCGTTTCCAGCAACAACCGTTTGGCCCGTTCCAGATGCACCCGGCGAATTTCACTGGCCGGAGGCCGACCCAGCATTTGCAGAAATCGCTGCTCCAGAGCGCGCCGGGAGACGCCTGCATGTCGCACCACGTCCGCCACCTCGATTCGATGGGCCGCATTTTCGCGGATAAAACTCAGCGCGCGGGCCAGCGCCCGATCCGCGATTGCCAGTGTGTCTGTTGAACGGCGCGCGATGATGCCGACCGGGGCCAGAGTGACCGACGGCGTGGGCACGGGACGTCGGTGCATGAGCGAGTCCAGCATGCGGGCGGCCTCATGGCCGATCTGCGCGGCCGGCGTTTCCACACCCGAGATGGGCGTGAACAAGACATCACAGAGCAGTTCATCATAGGTGCCGCTCATCACCGCCACCTCTTCCGGAACCAGGATCCCGGCCAGATCACAGGCATAAATGATTTCCCGCGCGCTGCTCGGGTTCCAGGTCAATACAGCTGCCGGCTTGGGCAGGCTTCGAATCCAGTCGCCCAGAACTTCAAGATCGAGATTCCAGTCGGGCTCGGCGCCGCTCACCGGATTGGCATTGAACGAATCGAGTTCGCATCCGGCCTGGGCGACCGCCTCCGCGAATCCCTGCTGGTGCGTCGCTACATAGGCAAGGCCTTGCAGGGCGAAGTAGGCAAAATGACGGAACCCACGATCGAGAAAATGCTGCGCCGCGAGCTGCGCCGAAGCCTTCAGGTCCGTGATGACCCGGGGAAACGCCACGCCCGGCAGTTCAATCCCGGAGACATTCACGACGGGAATTCCCAATGTCTTGAGTTCCTCCGCCATGGCGAGGTTCCCGATCCGGGCGATTACACCGTCACCCTTCCAACCTTTGGGGACGCGCAGGCTCTCTTCCATGCCGCGACCCTCCAGAAAAAGGTGCCACGGTCCGTGTTTGAGGTCGTAGCGATGGATTCCGCGATGGATATTCCGTCCCCAGGTGGTGGAGGTATCCACCAGCGTGGCAACCCGAGCTGGCTGCCGCTTGGCCCATTTTTTGGTGGTGGAATGTTGTGCCCTCATGCCGTGCGCGTATTCTTAGAAGAATTGCGCGCCCGTCGCTATCGAAAAAGAATCGCTCGGCGTAAATTCTTCAAAATAACCGACCTGTGGCGGCAACGGCGGGCCCTTGCGTTGCGGTCTCCGGAAAGCCAGCGGCTGGCGTGATCGCTTTGGAGAATGTTCGGGCGTAATTGTTGAAGTGCGGTGTATTTTTTTGCGAACAGAATCAATGCATTCGCTGCCCCCGTCGAAATTCCCGATGACGACGTCTGCTGACCTTCAGCGTAAAAACATGTTTCAACTTCATGGATTCCATTCAAACCGCCCGACGCCGCTTCTCGTGCTGCTCGTGCTGTTCTGCGTGGTTGGCTGTCTGCACGCACCCTCGCCGGAACGCGTCGCCGCGGATCAAGAATTGGAACGGCTGACTGCGACTCTCGAATCGGCGATGACTCAGGGCGACATGAATCGCGCTTCGGGAAAGATTGCCGAGTTCTGGGACGCCCAGCTGGCGGCGATCGAACAGCGGCGCGCGGAGTCTTTACAGGGCGAGCAGAAGACGCGCTTTGCAGAATCGCAGGCGGCCTGGCGCCAGTATCGAATCCAGCAGGTTGAATCCCGCTCGGAAATTTTTACCGGCGGCAGCATCCGGCCGCTCATCAAGAATCGGATTTATGCGGAACTGACCGAGCGCCGGGTGAAAGAATTGGAATCGAGCGGCGCGCAGGCGCAACAAGAGAAATAATGAAAATCACTCAATGGAAATCGGCAGCCGGTTTGGCTCTGGGGTTGTCGTTGACACTCGCTTCAGTCGCGGGTGCGGCGTCGTGTGTCAGTTTTCAAGCCGGTGACCACCGGGTCGGCTCGGGCCGGGGCGCCAGCACCGACGGTTTGCTCGTGAACTCCGGCTACACGACTGCCGCGACCCTGCTCAGGTCCGATCAACCGGACGTTCCACAGAATGCCAGCCATTTACTTGTCGGTTGTTCGAATGAGCCGGTTTATCGGGCGTTGCTCGCGTTCGATGTTTCGTATCTGACGAATATCATCGGGACCAATGTGCTGCGGCTGGACATGGCGGCTCTGCGCCTTGCGCATGAAGCCAATTCAGGCGCCGGCAACAGCTGCTGCTCGACGCACGGCGTCTATATGAGTTCGCCGTTTGATGAAGCGACCGCGACCTGGAATGCGCCGCACGGGCCGGGATCGACTCCAGGCGGCGATTTCGCGGTCGACGTGAGAGATCGTTCGGTCAGCGTCGTCTCGGCCACAACGGAGGTGGAGACGTGGGGCTGCCCGGCGAGTTTTTGGGGAACGGACGGCGGCAGCGGGCCGGACCAGCTGGTCGATGCCGTGCGCACCGCGCTGACCAATTCCAACCACACGCTGTATCTCCTAGTGAAGCGCAACAGCGAGCTGACGAATCGTTATTATGCGGAGTACATCGATGACGAGGATGCACGGGTGGATTTGCGTCCGGAACTGCTGGTGGGCGTGGATTCGATTGCCTCCGTGGCGCCGATCGTTTGCTTTGAGGATCATTTCAACCAGATCGATCCGGCCGTCTGGTCGATTGCCAGCAGCCGTCCGAATGTCAGCGTCAGCAACGGCGTGATGGCCTTGACGACTGTGGCGGTCGGCACCAACTGGCAGGAAGGTTTCATCTCCACGCCCGTTTACGCGGCCAAGTACGGCTATTATGAAACGCGGATGAAGGTGAACGATGCGGACGGGCTCAACAATGCGTTTTGGCTCAACAGTCCTGGCGAGATCAGCGGCGCCAACAACCCGGTGGACCGATTAGAGATTGATATCACCGAAGCGCATCGCGAGCACAACGACAGCCACATGAATGTGCATGACTGGGCGCCCGTTCATACGTCCAGCGGCGCGATCGTTTCGATTCCCGACATCAGCGCGGATTACCATCTGGTGGCGTTGGACTGGCGCACGGACAATTCGCTGGTCTGGTACTGGGATGGGCAGGTCAAACGCACCCTGAGCGCTTCGTCGGCCTTGGCCTATAACACCATGATTCCGCTGGCCGTCTTGTTCAGCACCAAAGTCATTCCGTATGCCGGGACACCGGGGCCGGGTTTGGACGGTTCGCAAATGCTGGTCGATTATGTGCGCGTGACGCAAAAGCCCGGATGGAATGGCACAGCGAGTGGAAATTGGAGCAGCGCCTCCAACTGGGGGTTGGACGGTGTCCCTGGAACCGGGTTGGCCGCTGTGTTCAATCAGCCTGCGGGCAACACCGCGATCAGCTTCGGGGCCGACACGTTTTGTCATTCGCTGTACTTCGACAATCCCGGCTGCCCGGCTTTTGTTTTCAATTCAGGAAATGTCTCGCTGCATCTGGGATCGGCTTCTGCCGGCGTGGGAGGAATCACGATGAACACCACCGTGACCAACTCTCAAACGATCAATGTGAACCTCGTGGCGGATCGCCAACTGCAATTCGGCAATTTCAGCCGCACGCCGGCAGCCACGCTTTATCTGAACGGCAACATCACCGCGGCCAGCAGCAACACGACGATCCAGCTCTGCGGGTTCGCGCCGCTCGAAGTGTCCGGGGCATTCTCGTCCAAGATCGGCAGAGTGCTCAAGTGGGCGGCGAACACGGTGCGACTCGAGGGAACCAATGCGCATACCGGCGTCACTGAAATTGAAAACGGCGCGATGGTGGTCGGTTCACCCTTCGCGCTGGGTTCGACCGCCGCGGGCACGGTGGTGTCCAACGGCGCGACGCTGGCCTTCGCCTCGGGCGTGCAATACAGCGCCTCAGAACCACTGTCCCTCGATGGGGATGGCGCTGTCGATTGGAACGGAGCCGTGGATCTGGAGGGGAACGGCACCGCTTCCTTTGGCGGCGCGATTCAACTGCTGGGCGATGTGACTCTGGGTGGCGGCGCTGCGGGAGGAACCCTGATCCTGAGCGGCAATTTCAACGGCACCAATTCCGTTCAGAAAAACGGGAACGGCCTGCTGGTGCTGGCCGGCAGCAATTCGTTCGTGGGATTGACCATCAACGCGGGTGCCGTGCTTTCCAGCAATAACAATTCTCTGGGGACACCGACCGGCAGCATTTTCATCGATCAACTCGCCCAATTGAGAATGGCTGGAAATATCACCAACGGCAATCCGGTCCAGCTTCAGGGCGCATTGCCGGGAACGATTCAGCTGCTGAACACAAGTGGAACCAACGCGCTCGCCAATTCCATCGCGCTGCTGGGCGGCGGATTTGATTACGGCATCGCCGTGGATTCGGGGCTGTTGACCGTGGCCGGCGGCGTGGCGTTCACGGATGTCTATACCGGCACACGAACGCTGCACCTGTCGGGGTCCGGCCGCGGGCAGATTCGCGGCTCCATTCGCGATGGAGCGTCGGCGGTCGTCGCCATTTCCAAGGAAGGCGCCGGCGAATGGACGCTGGCGGGAACGAATTCTTATTCGGCGGCTACCGCAGTGGGCGCGGGCCTGCTCCGGATCGAGGGCGTTTGTGTGAGCCCCATAACGGTTTCCGGAGGTACGCTGAGCGGATCGGGCGTGATCAGCAACAAGGTGACCGTGTCCTCAGGAATTCATGCGCCGACCGGGATTCAAACCGTTTGCAGCAACTACGTCGTTTCTGCCGGCGGCGCATTGAAGATCGTGATCAACGGCCCAAGCGCTGGCCCTGAGTTTTCGCAGGTGGCGTCGCGTGGCGGGAATGCGTCGGCGGTGACCTTGGCCGGAACATTGATCCTGTCGGCCCGGCCCGGGCTGGCGACGAACAGCACGTATGTGATCATCGACAACGATGGAACGGATCCGATTTCGGGCACGTTTTCCGGGCTTCCGAACAATGCGACCTTTTTCCAGTCCGGCTACACCTGGCGCATCAGTTACGTCGGCGGCAGTGGAAACGACGTTACGCTGACCGCGGTGGCGGCCGTTCAACCGAAGGTGGAATTTGACCGTCTCGCCGGAGCGTGTGTGCTTTCCTGGCCGGACTGGGCGTCAGCCTATTCGCTCTACAGCGCGACCAATCTGGCGCCGCAGGCGGTTTGGTCGGCGGTGACCAACGTTCCGGTGTTGACCAATGGTGCGTTCCGAATCGAGCTGCCGACGAGTCTGGAGATCAGCCAGTTTTATCGGTTGATGTGGCCGTAGCCACCGCGAGCAGTGGAAGCTGTTCGGGCATGGTCATGCCGATCACGGCACCGGTGCAAAGGCGTATTTCAACCGGCCTTTCCAGAACGAAGTGGGTTTGGCGGCATGATGCGTGACGCGTTTGTCGGTGCTGTTCAGCGTGTAGAGGGAGAAATCAAACGGCTTCTGAAACATCGCCCCGCGGGCCATCAGGCGCAGGCGATTGTGGATCAGAATGGGATAACGCAGGCGTTTCACCCAACTCGGCGCCATCTGCCACTTCACGGCTTTCTCGCGAATGGCGTTGGGTTTCATATTCATGTTTTCGCCGGTGTCCGCAAAGATCGAGGTGAACTCCGGCAGGACGGCAATCTTCAAGCCGCGCTTCACGAATTCCATCGCCCAGAACAGATCGCCGAGATCGCGCCATTGCGTATCGAAGTAGATGCCCATCGGATCCACGACGCGACGCCGCACGAAAAGCGCGCAGGTCAAAACGGGAAAAGTCACCCAGAGCGCGTGACCGTAAGGTCGCAAGGCATAGCGACTGCACAGATACTCGCCCGCGCTGTCGGTCACAATCGTGTCGGCCACGACGACGTCCACGTCGGGCTGGGCGGCGAACAGGTCGTGCACTTTCTTGAGCGCACCGGGCAGATATTGTTCGTCGCAGTTCAGATAGGCAAGGATGTCGCCGGTGGACCGTTTGAAGCCGCGGTTGACGGCGTCGTACATGCCCTTGTCCTTCTCGATGAAGGCTTTGACGCGCGGATCTTTGGGGAGCCAATCCTGGGTGCCGTCATCGGAGCAGGAGTCCTGAACGATGTGTTCCAGTTGCACGCCTTGCTGGTCGGCGATCGAGGCGATGCACAGGCGCAGCCATTGCGACGCTCGGAAGCTGGGAGTAATGATGGAGAATTGCATCGACAGTGGCGAAAACATGCTGAAGAAACCGGTTGAAAGCAATCGGGATTTGGAGGGCTGTTGGGCTTATCAACACCTTCAACATTCAATTCTGAATAAGAAATTAACCGCAGAGCAACGCAGAGGCGCAGAGAGGGGTGGGAACAACGAACGCTGAACGTCGGACCTCGAACGCTGAATTTTGGGAGTGGGGATCAAATCGAGCTTCGACTTTCAATATCCAACCTCGAATGGGAAACATGCTGAAGAAACCGTGTTGAAAGCGATCGGGATTTGGAGAGCTCTCGAGTCTATCAACACCTTCAACATTCAATTTTGAATAGGAGGGAAAGACAACGGCCACAATGCCCGCAGTCCAAAACGGGTCAGCCCGGTTCGATGATTTCTAACAGGATGAACAGGATGAACGGGATGAACAGGATGAACAGGATGAACAGGATGAACAGGATGAACAGGATGAACAGGATGAACGGGATGAACAGGATGAACAGGATGAACAGGATGAACAGGATGAACAGGATGAACAGGATGAACAGGATGACAGGCGCGCCAACCGGGTTCGGGCTGAACATCCTGTAATCCTGTCCTAGGGCCCTTCGATCTGTGTTCATCTGAGTCCATCTGTGGTTTCAAGTTTTTACTGTCCAGCCTTTGGCGGCCTCGGCTTGAGTTTCTTCGGAGTGGCACCGGCTGGGTGGACTTTACCGCAGAGAGGGTTGGGAACAACGAACGCTGAACGTCGGACGTCGGACGTCGAACGCTGAAGCTTGGGAGTGGGAATCAACATCGACTGCCGTCAAGGCGACGTGGAGCGGTAGAATCGCGCGGGCGTTTGGGACGAATCTGGGTCTTCCAAAAACGCGGCGCCATCTTCATCGGCTATCACTACGCCCAGATCTGTCCAATCCACGAGATTGGTGGAGCCTTGAATGCGACAGGTGAAGCCGGGGACGCCTGGGAAGAAGACCTTGAAGTTGAGATTGCTCTGCAACGCGATGGCGCCGGGCGGCGCGGAGTAGTTCACTGTGGCAAACACCTGGCCGGCTCCGGGCAGGGCCGGAACGTAACCCGTCACCGCACTGCGGCCGCGCTCATCCATCGTCACGCCTCGGGCGACGTTTTCGCCCGTCATGCCGCTGCTGTACAGGGCTCCCCAGAGCCGCTGACCCGATGCCGAGTACTTGAGGACCGAGTATTTCCAAGTGTGGTCAAGGTATTGGCAGGAGCTGGCCACAAAGGCGTTCCCTTGCGAATCGAGTTTCAAGTCACTGGCAGAAGTTGTTCCGTTGGTGGTTGGGTTATAGCGATCTGACCAGAGTTGATTTCCCAAGCCATCGAATTTCACGGTCGCGCAATCGAAGGTGTTGTTGGTGCCCGGAGAAGTGCCGGAAACCACGACATTGGCCGCGGCGTCCACCGCCAGACTTTGGAACGAGTTGTTGCCGCCGTAGGGATTCGGACCGTAGTAGGTGCGCACCCATTCGCGAGTGCCGTTGGTGGCGTATTTCAAAACGGTATAGGCCGGAGGCGGGCTGAACGCCGGGAGCATGGTGCCGGCGACGTAAACCTCGCCTGTCGGACCGATCGCCACGGAAACGCGGGCGCTGCTGCCGTCCGTGCTGCCGAAATTATCGTAACGCCACACCGACAATTGATCGCCCGCCGGACTGTATTTCACCACGGCGAAGCCAGCGCCGGGTGAACGGGGATCCGGTGCAAAGACAGAAATGCCCGCGACATAGACGTTGCCGTCGGCGTCGAGCGCCAGCGACTGCGCGTCTTGATTGGAACTGCCGTTGGGATTTTCGTCCGTGTGCCCATTGGCGTAGCGGCGCACCCAAAGCGCGTTTCCGGCAGCATCATATTTGATCGTGGTGTAAGCGTAATCGTTGACCGTTCCGGTCGGCCAATTGGTTGAAGCCATGTAGGATTTGCCGGTCACGTAGACATTGCCTTGGGAATCCACGGCGATGGCGTTGGCCTGATCATCGCCATTTCCCGGACCGTTGTAGTGGCAGGCCCACGCTTCGTTTCCGTTCGCATCGAATTTGATGGTCAGGAAATCACTGTTCGAACCGGATTTTTTTGACTGGCCCGTCAGGTAAACGTTGCCCAGAGAATCGGTCTTCATGCTGGTCGGCTTGTCATCGGCTCCATCCGGGTCCAGATGACGCCCGACCCAAATTTCCTGGCCGCTTGCGGAATACTTCAAGGCCGTGAAAGCGGAGCCGGGCCGGTTGGTGCCTTGGGAAAAACCGCCCACGAAAATGTTTCCACCGTCGTCCATGGAAATCGCCACCGGCCGGTTGGTGGTTTCCGTGGAGTTATGGTAAAAGGCGACCCATTCGCGTTGGATTTGAGCCCGGACCGGCGGCGCAAAGCTCACGATGGCCAGGAGCAATAGAGTAGCGAGGGGTTTTGAAGGGGAGGCCACAGACTTGGATTCGAGAGTGGACCAGTAAGCGATAAATGCTTTCATAGTATTCCTCTGGATGATTTTTTAAGGCCAAAGATGGATGGGCGCGCCGGGCGGATTCAGCAGCAATGCATTCGGATGGCCCAAGGCATCGAACAGCAAATTGCCCGTCAGGAAAAAGCTGGAGCTGTCCGCGTATGGAAGCTGCAGGTGGCTGCTATCGCCGCTGTCCAATTGGTTCTTGGTGATGGAGACCGATTGGAGGTAGCCCGGCAGAATCTCGTAAAGGAGGCTGGCATGGCTCGCCGCGCTGAAATTATTTTTCAAGAGTTCGGTGCCGACATGCACCAGGCGGAAGGAGACCCCCAAGGCACCGGCACGCAGGGTGTTTCCTGAAACCAACGCCTGGCGGCAGTTACTCAGGAAGGCCGCCCGGCTCAGCGCGCCTCCGGTTTGTGGCGGATCCAATTCCGCATCGTTCCCGCAATAATACACATCGTAGAGCGGGTCGGTGTATTGCTGCCAGGCCGACGTTCCGAAATAGGCGAACCGCCCGCCAGTGACGTGATTGCCGCTAAAGGTGAAGAACTCGTCGGCTTCACTGGGTCCGCCATCGACCGAAGAGAGCGTGCGCCAACCGCTGCCAAAAGCAATCAGCGCCCCTGTGGAATCACTGCGTTGCGTCGTCACGAAACGATTGCCCACAGCCGCGCCCGGACCGGCATTGTATTGAATGGCTTCGAGGCCATAGTTCGTGATGCTGTTGTCGCCGGCGAACCAGTTGCCGCCCGCCTGCAACCAGAGCAGTCCGTCCGAAGAATAATCCTGGCTCAACGCTTCCAACGCCGGATTGCCGTTAAAGGAATTAGAGAGCACGACGATGTTGATGGAAGCCGAGCCGCTGCCGAAAATGCCGACTTGTCCGACGGGCGAGCCGTTGGTCGAGTCATACAAATTGGTTGAGGCGACGGGCAGCGGTTCACCGTCCCAGAAAGCGAACCGATTCCCCGTGAAGGCCATGTTCTTCGAGTTGCCGATCACGATTCCGTAAACGGTCGGATTGATAAACGAGCATTGGCTGACATTGACGTCGGACAGGGGCGCTTCGATTTCATCCGACATAAACACTAGTAGCGAACCGAGACCGTACGAATAGGAGGAATTTTGGGCATAGTTATGAAAGGCGCCCGGGTCGTAGCTGCCATCGGGGCGGATATAAGGGCGACCTTTGAACGAAAGCCGGTTGAATGAAAAATTGCGATGCAGGCTCGCGGGATCGGTTCCCCAGAAGCGTTTCACATAGAGCAGGGTGGTGGTGCGATCGTATGCCTCCAGCACGGTTTCGCCGTTGAGATCGCCGCGAATTTCAATGCCCGAGAGTGGACGGGTATCGCCGAAAGGCCGTCCGAGGAAGAGTGAATAATTGTTGCCGACCGACTTGGAAGGATCTTCGCCGGGATTGTTGGCCGGATTTTTATCCAGGAAATAGGTGCCCGCAGGAACAAACAACGTGCCGCCACCCGGATGCGCCATGAGATCGTTCAAGGCTTTCTGAAACGCGATGCGATTGAGCGAAGCGTGGTTCGTGTTACCATCGCCAATCGCTCCGTAAGGCGATTGCGTGACGTCCAGCACCAAGGGATCGGCCCCGGGCACGAAGGGCGGGACGCTCGGATAAATGGAGATGTAATTAACCCGGCCCACCGAGCCGTCGGGGGAGTTGGCCGTCATCAGCAACTTCAACGTGTTGGTTCCCGCGTCCAGGTGAATGGAGCGAAACGTCACGCCATGCCAGCCCGATGCCGAGATTTGCTGGGCAGGGCTTTGGTATCCGGCAACGCCATTGGCCTTTCCCAATTGCACGAGCATCTGTCCTCCCGGAGTGTCCGCGTTGACGCGAACTTCGAACGTGTAATCCCCGGCCAGGCGAGTCTCGAAGGTGTATTTCATCCAATCACCGGCTTGAAGGCGGCTGACGCAATAGCCGCCGCCCAGATCGGTGCAGGGCTCAATCGCCAGGCAGGTCGTGCGATAATCGGTTGTGCCCGCATTGGTTTGAGTGGCGTAGCCGACGCCGTTGCCGCCCAGGTCGAATTGCTCGGCTTCGATCGCGCCAGTGATGATAAAAGGCGTGGCGCTGAAGGGCGCGTTGGCAGCGAGCGGCAATTCCTGCAGAACGTCAGGAGTTCCGTCGCTGTTGGAATCGATCGCCTCCACGTTTCCAACTTCGGCCGCAATGAGGCTTGTGGCAACCGGATAGTTGAAGGTTTGTAATTCATCGAAGTGGCCATTGGCCGACTGCCCCGGCTGAACGCCGGCGCCAATTCGAAAGCCATTGGCGCGCTGGCTGGCGCTGGGAAAAGACGGAACGCCAAGACCGGAAGCCGCCAGTGTTCCATTCAAATACAAAGCGCTGTTGGTGGGACTGTAGGTCAAAGCGAGTTGATACCACTGATTGGAATTCCAATGGATCGGTGCCGACAAGACCGTGGTGGGAGCCAGCTTGCTCATCGTGCTGAAGGCGAGTTGGGTGGCGTTGGAATTCACCCAGAGTCCCCACCAGCCTTCGCTTGAGTTCGGGTCGCCGATCTCCAGCAGCCGGGCGGCGGTGCCGGTGCCTCCGAGACCGCCATTCAGCGCGCTGTTCCAATTGGGCTTGAACCAGAACAGCACGGAGCCGTTGCGGCAATTGATGTTGGCCCAACCATTGGTTTCCTGATCGCGATAAATCAGCCCTGAGCCGCCGGCCTGCGAAATGTTGGCGGCCGTTCCGCTCCAACTCGATGACGCAACGACCCCATTGGTTGCGAGCGGGAGTTGCCCGAGTTCTCCGTGCCAATCCGCCGAATCAAAGCGCCAGTAACCCAGGCGAACCGGCACGGCATCGTTCGAGTTGTTCGGGTCCGTCTTGTCCACCTGCATTTCCAGAAAATCGCTGCGACCATCGTAGTCCGAATCGATAATTCCGGCAGGGAGCTGATGATTGGGAAACTCGTGAGCGACCGTTTGCGAATCGAGCGGGTAGTTGAACGTTTCCAGATTCTCGACCTGCCCGTTGGGTGATTGCCCGCCATACCAGTCCAGGCCGACGCGAAATCCGTATGCACGGATCCTGGCACTCGGCCAGCATTGAACGCCGCGACCTGCGGCCACGAGTTCCCCATTCAAATAGAGGAGCGTGTTGTTGGTCGTATAAGTGAGCGTGAGCTGATACCAACGATTGGACTTCCAGTTGATCGGGTGCGCAAGGTAAGAGGTGTATTCGAGGTTGGTCATCGTACCAAAATACAACGAGATCCCGTCCGCATTCATGCCCAGCGCCCACCAGCCTTCCGGCAATCCGTAACCGCCCAACTCAATCAAGCGGGCATCGGTGCGCGGTCCACCGGTGATGCCGTTGGCGCTGCTGTTCCAGTGCGGTTTGAACCAGAAGCGCACGGTGCCATTCCGGCAATTGATGTTCGCCTGGAAATTGGTTTCCACATCGCGATACGTCAGCCCAATCCCGGCTCCCATGCCGATGGCGACCGCGTTGCTGTTCCAACTGGGAACCAACAGGGCGCCGTTTTTGTAAAGTGGAACCTGGCCCTGATCCCCCAGGAATGCGCTTGTATCGAAGGCCCACGAGCCGAGCAAAACCGGGCGGACGCTGCTCGCCGAAAATGGGTCGGTGCCATCCGCCAATTCCTGCGCGTTGCTCCGCCCATCGTAGTCGCTGTCCGCATCCGTGACCTGAATCAACACCGGCGGAGAAGTCGCGACCTGCCCGAAGCCGTCGGTAAGTTTTGCGGTGAGAGAATGCGTTCCTGCCGTCGTGACTTGCCAGGCCAACACGCCTGGGTTCGAGGCGGATTCACCCAGCTTGTTCGTGCCGTCAAAAAATTCGATCCGGATCGGGCCGTTGGAGCTGGAGGCGGTGGCTTTCAGATTGAGGGTTTCTGCCACTGCGAAATTCGACTGATTGGTCGGCTCGATGAGCGTTACGGTTACTGGCGTTCCGACGGTGACTGTGACCACGCTGGATGTGCTGGACAGACCCGTGACGTCCAGCGCGGCCGCGCGAAGCGCATAAATCCCTTGGCTCACGCCGGCCCAGGTGTAGGTGTAGGGCGGCGATGTGATGCTGACGATCCGGTTCGATCCGGCGTAGAAATCCATCTGTCGAATCGGGTTGCCATTGCCCGTGATCATAGCGGCCAAGGCGATGGTGGCCGGCTCACTGAAAAACGCATTTGGGGCCGGGCTGGTCAGGGTGACGAGGAACGGACTCACGGCAATGTTGGCGACGCTCGAAGTCGTCGCCAGGCCGAGATTGTCGATCGCGACGGCGCGGAGCGAATAGGTTCCCGCGGTGACATTCGACCACGCAAAGGCGTAAGGCGGAGTCGCGGCGCCGGCAAGCCAGGTTTCGCCCTCATAAAAATCCACGAGGCTGATCGTGCCGTCGCTGTCGCTCGCATTGGCGGTCACCGAGACGCTGGCCGGCGCGAAAAAAACCGAGTTGTTGGTCGGACTGCTCAGGCTTACTTGAGGTGCAGTGGTCACACGAATCGTGTTCGCCTTTGAAGTGGCCAGCAGCCCGCTAGTGTCAGTTGCCACCGCCCAAAGCGGATAAGTCCCGTTGCTCACGTTCGACCAGACGCAGGTGTAAGGCGGAGTTGAACGGCTGGCGATCCGGTTTGTCCCGGCATAGAAATCGACGCGGCTGATGCTCCCGTCTGAATCGGCGACGCTGGCCGTCATTGTCACCGTGGCGGGGCTGGCAAAGACCGCGTTGTTCGCCGGTTCCACGAGGCTGATTTGCGGGGGCGCGACAATGCTGATGTTAACGACGCTCGAAGTGGTGGACAGGCCGATGGCATCGGTGGCCACCGCTCGCAACGGGTAGGTTCCGCTGAGGACGTTGGACCAGATGCACGCGTAGGGCGGGGCGTCGATGGTGGCGATAAGGTCGGTGCCGGAATAGAAACTCACGCCTTTGAGATCGGCGTCAGCGTCCGCAGCGTGTGCCAAGAGGCGAATGTCGGCGGGAGCCACAAAGCTCGCGCCGCTGGCCGGACTGGCCAGACTCACGACGGGAGCCACGCCGACCTTGATGTTGACGACACTGGAGGTGCTGGACAGGCCGTCATCGTCAGTGGCCACGGCTCGCAGTGCGTAAGCTCCGGTCATATCATTTGACCAGGAATAACTGTAGGGCGGGGTGACCGTGCTGGCCAAGAGGTTGGTTCCAGAATAGAAATCCACCCGAGCAATGGAACCGTCGGGGTCAACGGCGCTGGCCGACAGCAGCACGGTCGAACCGGGCGTAAAAATCGAGTTCATGGCCGGTTCGGCCAGCGTGATGGCGGGCGGCGTATTGGTGCTGATCACGATGAGCTGCGGTCGATTGTTGGCGGCTTCTTTGGAATAGAGAGCGATCATTTGAGTGTCCGTGCTGACCAGATTGTGAAGACTCAAACTGACGACATTGCTGCCTGCGGCTCGTTGGGATCGGATGTAGCTGCTCAGGTCGAGCGTGTACCAGGAGTAAGTGGTTCCCGAGACCGTGACGCTCGACTGGGCCGGACCGAGGTCGGGCCGGTTGTTCCAAGTGATGCCGGTTTCGGTCCAGTTGGTATCGGTCACCCCGTAGGCCGTGGTGCTGAGAGCGGTGGGCTTCCTCACAGCCAGGGCGGCAAAGAAGCGGAGCGTGGCGCTCTCGATTTTCCAGACGCCATTCAGATCGAACTTGAGATAGACATCCCGTTTCGTTCCGACGGCCCCGGTTTTTAATTCCAGGATTGAAGCCGTGCCGAAGTTGGTTTGCGCATAGGCGCCGTCCCGCACGAATGCATCGGCGAGCGGGGCGAGATTGTTGGTGCGAATCTCAGCTCCTGCGCTGGCGCAGAAAATCCCGAAGAGGATTCCGATCAGCAACAGTTTTGGTTTCGCCGCGGTACACAAGCAGTTTCCGATCATGACTCTTGCTCCTTTCTTGTTGCAACCAACGAACGGGGACGTCTTCCAGAAATCAGATCGGCGGGCTTTGCCCTGAAACGAACAACATTTCGTCCTGGCTTCTATTCATGCGTGCGCAGCCCAGACCGATCTTTGGCGAGGTAGGCGTCGAGGGTTGACGCTGAACCTGTTTCTCCTCGGCTGGGAGAATATCAGTTCAACTCAAGATGCCGAGTGGGTGTTAACCTTCTTTGAAGACCCGGGATCACGCCCATCGATAGCGTGCCTCCGCTCGCTCCTGCGCGTTGTGCGGAGAACGTTGGAATGGGGAGGCGGTGAAGACGGTTTATGCAGCGCCGGCGGTTTTGTGCAGCTTGCTGCCACCGTGCGTGGCCGGCTCAGCGGCCGTGAGTTGCAGGCTGTGGAAAGCGGCGGCCAGGCCGGCCAGGTAACTTTCCAGTTTGAAGTGCTGGACGAAAATGCGACGCAGGGTTTCGCCGGTTTCGACCGTGAGCAGGTGGCGCAAGGCGACGGCAATCTGTTCCGGTGAACGGATGCTGACCAGCCCCGGAAACTGTTCGGGAAACATCTCTGCCAGCGAACGCCCGCGCGTGGTAATGACCGGCAGCCCAAAGGCCATCGCCTCAATCAGGTTCACCGGCTGGTTCTCATTCTGATAAAAGGTCGGGAAGCACAGCAGATCAGACTCGCGCAGAAGCCGCTGCTTTTCGGAGCCGGAAATGAAACCGGCATAATGGATGAGGTTTGCGGCACCGGGCTGGGCGAGGATGGATTCAAACTCCGCCTGTTCCTCGGGGGTCACGAAATTGCCCGCGACGGTGAGATGCAGCGAAATCGGCGAATGTTCTTTTTGAAGCTTTTGGCTGGCGATGAGGATTCCGCTGATCGCGTCGAACAGTCCTTTTTCCCGCATGCAATGGGCGAGGTAGAGAATTTTGAAAACCTGTGGATCAGCCCCGGCAGGCTGGAGTTCTGTCATCGACAGTTTTTCCCCGGCCATCAGTCGCGCGCGGGCTTCGGAACGGGCTCGGCGCCGCGGCAACATGTCCTGCTCAAATTGCGGAAAGGGATCGGGAATCCCGTTGCTTACGATCCTGGTTTTCTGCGGAAAGAGTTTGTCGGCGTCGGCTTGATTGTATTTCGAGAGCACGATGCTGAGATCGACCTTTTTCATCAGGTCGTACGTGAGCGAGCGGGTGCGGATGCGAACGGCGGTCTCCAGCCACTTGGCCAGTCCGGCGGCGTGCCAGTGGAGAATCACGCGTTTGAAAAAAGGGCGGCAGATGAACATCACCAGCCAGTCGCGGTAGAGCGCGGATTTTTTGCCGGGCGCCGGGACGTAATAAAACGTATCGACACCGTATCGAAACCGGAACCAGATCGCCTGG
>JBQCEJ010000102.1:0-9026 GCA_051960355.1 Verrucomicrobiota bacterium
CAGACGCCAGAGTCCGAATTTCAAGATTTTCCAACAAGCCCTGAACCATGTTTGCCTCGAACTGGCCAAGATGATTGTGCGCGATGGCGAAGGTGTTCACCGAGTGGTCACCGTTCATGTCAAAGGCGCTAAAACAATCCGGGACGCTGATGCCGCAGCGCGCGCGGTCGCCAACAGTCCACTCGTAAAAACCAGCTGGCATGGCGGCGATCCGAACTGGGGCCGAATCATTGACGCCGTCGGTTACAGTGCCGCGAAAGTGGTGGAAGACAAAATCGACATTGGCTACAGCGCGCCGGCGAGCAAGAAAATCGTCTGGAGCCTGAAGCGCGGCCAGCCGACGAAGGCCACTTTTGAGGAATTGTGCGCGATGGTCGCACCCAAAGAGTTCGAACTGCACATCCACCTGAATCTCGGAAAAGCCAGCGCGGTGATGTATGCCGCCGATCTCACGGAAGAATACGTGGACTTCAACAAGGGCGACGTCACCGACCCAACCACGCTCGGCGGTTAACGATTCCAACCTGAGCAAGCCGCGCTGATCCACCCGGGCGCGATTCCTCCAAAGCCAAACCCGGCGCTCCCGCTTTTGATCGTTCGCGGAAGCGCCGGGTTTTATGATTTGCAGGATTCTTACTTGGCCGGGAGCACGCGGATTTTCACGTTGCGGAACCAGACTTCATTTCCGTGTTCCTGCAAGAGGATGTGACCGTCAGCCCATTCACCGAAGTTGGGAATGTTTCTGTATTTGCTCTCAGCAACCAATTTACGGAAAGCATCTGAATGACGGTCGTACTCCACAACTTTGGCTCCATTCAACCAATGCTCGACGTGTCCGCCTTGCACCACGATACGGGCGGTGTTCCATTCGCCAATCGGATTGGGCTTTTTGGAAGCGGCGGCGGGGATCAGGTCGTAAAGGGAACCAATCGTGCGATTGCCATTGCGACCCAGCTTCGCATCGGGATGGCGCAGGTCGTCGAGGATTTGAAATTCGCAACCGATGGCGGAACCGACGGCGGCTTTGGCACCGGTTCCCGTGACCGCGGCCAGACTCGGCTGAACGAAGTATTTGATTCCGCTGTTGGCGCCCGGAGTGATCTTGAAGTCGACGAGCAATTCAAAATTCGAGAAGCGCTCGCGCGTGATGATATCGCCGCCATCGACCGCTTCCGCGCCGTTATTTTCATGCACGGTGAGCACGCCGTCGTGAATGCTCCAGCCTTTGGTGGGAAACGTCTCAGCCCGGGCACTGCGCCAGCCGTCGGTTGTTTTGCCATCCCACAACAGGCGCCAGCCTTCCGATTTTTCACGGTCACTCAGCGTGTTCATCGCTTGAGCGTTTGAAAGGTCCGTGATCTGCAGATTGCGCCAGCGCACCTGGGAACCCGCCTTCTCTTTTTCTTTGCCAATCGCATGAACCTGCAGGGCGATGAAACCGCGCGGCGTCACTGAATCCGTGATGCTGGCGCAAGGCGTGCCATTCAGCCAGGTTTTGATGGAATCGCCGATTGCTTCCACACGCACATGGTTCCAATCGCCTTGCTTGAAAATCTTGCGCCCCTGTTCCGTGAACGCAATGCCTTGCGGGCTTTTTTCTCCACCCGCGGGAAAGAGCCAGCCGCGGCGCCCTTCGTCGTAAATTCCGGCGCTCCACCAGCGATTCTTCTTGGGATCGGGATCGATTTCGACCTGGTAGCCATGCACACGGTCAGCCGGAAAGGAGAACGTCTTGCCGTTCAGTTGCACCTTGGTCGGCTGTTCGAAACATTCGCTGCGAATTTGCACGCCGGAATTCAGGCGCTCGTCCACTTTGAAATCGTATTCCAGCACAAAATCGCCGTAGGTCTTTTCAGTGCAAAGGAAACTGTTCGGAGTATCGAGGGTGGAAGTGCCGACAATCGCGTCGCCTTCAATTTTATATTTGGCTTTGCCGCCGTGCTGCACCCAGCCGGAAAGATCTTTTCCGTTGAAGAGATTGGCCGGAGCTGGCGCAGCTGAGATGGGAAGCGAGCTGACCACGAACAAACCGACTAGAGCTGATTGAAATATTCGCATAGTTTGATTCAAAGTTCGGATGAACGGACGTTGACGATAGTGGCGACGTTACAGCTTCGTTCAAGGCTTTTTTAGTCCACCTAAAGTATGAGGTTTTCGAACTTCCCCTCGTCGACCGCGAACGTTACTTTCTTCCCGCCAGTGGACCGCCTGAAGCTCATTCACATGAAAATTCCCATAACCCCCCTCTTGTGCTGCGCACTGCTCGGAACGATTTTGCCGACGATGTCACAAAGCACAAATGTTGCGTCCAGCCTGATCGCGCCCGGCGCCCAACTGGAAAAACTCGCCGATGATTTCAAGTTTGCCGAAGGAGCAACGTGCGATCCTGCCGGCAATGTTTTTTTCGTCGATCAACCAAACAATCGCATTCTCAAGTGGAGCGTGGACGGCGGCCTCTCGACCTTCATGCAACCGGCTGGCCACGCCAACGGCATGTGCTTCGATTTCAAGGGCAATCTCCTCGCCTGTGCTGATGAGACGAACGAACTCTGGTCAATCGCGACCGACGGTGCAGTCACGGTGATCTGGAAGAATTACGACGGGAAGGCTCTCAATGGGCCCAACGACGTGGCTTCCCTGCCCGACGGTTCGCTGTATTTTACGGACCCGTTCTACAAACGCCCTTGGTGGAACCACACCGAACAACCGCAACCAACCGAGCAGGTTTATTTCCTCACAGCCGACCACAAGACTCTCAAACGCGTCACCACTGATCTGAAGAAACCCAACGGCATTGTCGCAACGCCGGATGGGAAAACACTCTTTGTTGCCGACATCGGAGCCGGCAAAACCTATTCCTACAACATCCAACCCGACGGCTCGCTGACGGATCAAACCTTGCGCGCCGACATGGGTTCCGACGGAATGACCCTCGATGAGAAGGGCAATCTTTACCTGACCGGACAAGGCGTTTTCATCTTTGGCAAAGACGGCAAGCAACTCGAACATATCCCCGTTCCAGAACGCTGGGTGGGCAACATCTGCTTCGGCGGGAAGGATAAGAAAACCCTTTTCCTTGCGGCCAGCAAAGGACTTTACTCCATCCGCATGCAGGTCAAAGGAGCGAACCCGGCGAAGTAGGTTTCTCCATTGCGCCCGACCATCGGCCCTGTATTTTCACCGCGATGCAAGACCTGATCGCCAAAGCCGCGACGCTCCTGGAAGCGTTGCCTTACATCCAAAAGTTCAGCGGAGAAACGTTTGTCGTGAAATACGGCGGCAGTTTCATGGATTCACCGGATCCCGCCGTGCGCAACGGTGTGGCGCGCGACATCGTTTTTCTTGAAGCCGTGGAGATCAATCCGATCGTCGTTCACGGCGGCGGAAAGGCGATCACGCGAGCGATGGAAAAATCCGGGCTCGAGGCGAATTTCATCCAGGGCCAGCGCGTCACCGACGAAGCTACGGTTCAAATTGTGGACGATGTTCTCTCGCGCGAGATCAATCCCGAAGTTGTCGCCACGATCAATTCCTTGGGCGGCGCGGCCAAAGGCTTTTCCGGTCCGGACATTTTCCGCTGTCGCAAACTCTGGCTCGACGACAAGGAAAATCCCGGGAAGAAGATCGACATCGGATATGTGGGCGAAGTTATCTCTGTAAACACCGCGCCGCTGCTGGAATGCATCGCTCAAGGCATCACGCCGGTCATCAGCCCAACCGCGCGCGGCGAGGATGGAAGGATTTACAACTGCAACGCCGACGTTGCGGCCGCGCAGGCTGCCATCGCGCTCAAGGCCAAACGGTTGGTTTTCATGAGCGATGTTCCGGGACTGCTCCGTAACCCGAAGGATCCCGACACGATCATCTCGCATCTACCAATCGCAGAAGTGCCCGGACTGAAGGCTACCGGCGTCGTTGACAAGGGCATGATTCCCAAAGTGGACAGCGCCGTGGCGGCCATTCAATCCGGCGTGGAAAAAGTTTCCTTCGTGGACGGCCGCGTGCCGCATTCCGTGTTGATGGAGATTTTCACCGACGACGGCATCGGCACTGAAGTGGTTGTCTAGCGGCCCGTGGATGAACTCTCGTTGGGGCGAGAGCCGCAGTCAGTGATGCGGTCCCGGGGGCTTGGTCAACATCCACATCAGCAAGGCAACCAGCGCCAGAATCATGGCCACCAGCAAGCTGATGAACAGGTGCACCCCGTGCTTGCGATTGAATCTTCGCCACCTGCGCCGCAGATGCCAACCACGTTGCACGAATTACTTTCCACGCCTTGTGCTTCTACAGCAATCAGGATTTCAAAGCAGGCTCAACCGGCAGCGAAATCCGAATGATGCCTGATTGGCCGCTTGCTGGAGTGACGATCTCCAGTTTGCCGTGATGTGTCTCGATGATCTTCCGACTCACCGTCAAGCCGAGTCCGAGACCGACATTGCGGGTGGTAAAGAAAGGCGACGACGCGTTTTGCGCGGTTTCGGATGTGAAACCGACGCCATTATCCTGGACTTCGATTTCCAATCCATTGAGACCATTGCCGTTCGCGTGCTCATGCATCCGGACCCCGATCTTCGGATTGGCAGGGTTGGCCTGAAGCGCATTGATAATCACTTCGGTCAAAGCATGCTTCAATGCGGCCCGATCGCCAGTGACCACGCAAGGCTTGCGCTCCTCATCATATTTGAACTCCGCGGTCTTCACGGGCTGATGTCGGCGAGCTTCCTGATAAGCCTCTTCAATCAACGGCGTCAGCGGAAACGCTTCCTGGGACAGGACCGCGTCGCGGGCGAGGAATCGCATCTGATTGATCAGTCGCGTGACACGCTTCACACCATCAGCCAAGGCGGCATCGAGCGATGCGCGGAACTCGGGATCTTTGTATTTGTCCGCGAGCAATTGCTGGTGAGTTGAAAGCGGCACCATTGCGTTGCCCACCTCGTGAGCCAGACGATCCGCCATCGTGCGAATCAATCGCAAGTTGCCGGTTTCAGATTCCAACCGGCGCAACTGTTCGCTCTGGGTCAGATCTTCCATCATCAACAGCGCGGAAGCCGGCTGGGAATTTTGCCGTTGAAACGGCACAATGCTGACATTGTAAATCGTGCCGGGCGCGCCCTCCGGTTCATATTTGAAGGCGGGAACCGCGCTGCCGGTCTTGAGCACCTGATAAACTTTCGCGCCAATCGCCTGGGGCAAATCGCTGAATTCCAACTCGCCCGTGCGGCGATTGGAAATCGTGAGAAACCGGCGCGCGGCTTTGTTGGAGTGCAGCACAGCCAAGTCGCGATTGACGACGACACAGGCATTGCTCAACTCGCGCAAAATGCCGGCCATCATCTCGTGATTGCCTCCAATCTGATCGTGCAGCCAGATGTTTTTGATCGCCAATCCGACCTGCTCAAGCAGATGAAAAATGAGTTCCAATTCGGCATTGGCCAGGGGTTCGCCGGTGATGTGACCGTCGAACACCGCCACGCCCACGACGGTTTCACGATCGAGAATCGGGACCGCGACTTGAGTTCCGAGCAGTTCAAATTCTTTCTGAGTCTCGACGTTACGCCGCGCTTCTTCGCTGTTGCGCCGCAAAATGCGACCCAACTTCATCACCTGGCCACCGATGCCGGTATCGAATGAAAGTTCGAAATGCTCCAGCAATCCGGGTGAAACGCCGATCGCGCAAGCCGACTTCAGTCCGCGCCCACCCTCAAGCGGCATCCGCTCACCCAGCCAGTTGGAGGGTTGATGCAGAAAAACCGCGGCACGGTTGATCCCGATCAATTCGCGCAACAAGAGCAGAAATTGCTTGAGCATCGCCTCCGCATCCAGCGAGTGCGTGAGAATGGCGGAGAAGCCGCGCAGTGCGCCGAGGCTTTGATAACTCGCCTGGGCTGAGGCAGAGGCGGCAACGGCTTCGTGCTTGGCAACGATTTCAGTGGCGGAACCGGTTTCCGCAACCACCGAAGATCCAGCAGGTTCAATTGTGGCCCAAATCCGGTCCAGCAACGCCGTGAGCATTCGCATGCGAACAGGTTTGGCCAGAACATGGGTGGCGCCCTTGAGATAAGCTTCTTCTTCCCACTCCCACTGTTTTGCGCCGGTGTAGAGAATGATCGGGCAGCGGGCGGCACGTCGACGGAGTTTTTCCAGAATCCAGACTTCCTGAACGCCGGTCAATTCCACGTCCACGATGCAGACATTGGCCAGGCCATCAGCCAGCAGCGGTTCGGCTTCTTCAACTCCAACGCGATGAACGATGCGATAATGCTCCGGGCTAAGACCTGCGCGTAGCGTTTCGACCAACTCAGGGTGGGGAGCCAGTACTAGAATGGTTTTCATTTCGAGGGTAGGCAGGCCAAGGTAAAAAACAGCTGCGGGTGATTCTGTCGGCCGTCGGACGTCTGCGAACCCGTCGTGGTCACCAGAATTTCGCGTCTGACAATCTGCTTCCTGCTACGAGAGTCAGCGGAAACGAAATTCAATTTTCCTGCTGCGATCACTACTGTTACATAATCCATACGTCGGCCCTTCGGTCAATTCATTCTTACGCACAAAGAATAGAAAACCGGCACGGTTCCACAACGGCATCGAATACCGATTTTCAAACTCAGGAGGATTACGTACCAACACCGGGGAAGCTCTTAGACGCGCCCCCTGTAATTCCCGATTTCGACACCAGCCCGCAAGCCGAATTCGCCGTCCTCTTTCAAAACAAAAAACCGCAAGCCTTTGAAGGCATGCGGTTTGGATTAGTCAGAAATGCTTCAAGGCAAATCCGTTTGACCCATGAGATAACGATCGCATTCGCGAGCAGCACCGCGGCCTTCGTTGAACGCCCACACCACCAGGCTTTGTCCGCGACGGCAGTCGCCGGCGGCGAAAACGCCCTTGATGTTTGTGTGGTATTTCTCGAACTCCGCTTTCACGTTCGAGCGGGGATCGCGTTCGATGTTCAATGCATCCAGCAACGGTTGTTCGGGCCCGAGAAAACCCATCGCCAGCAAAACAAGTTGCGCCGGCAAAACGCGTTCGGTTCCTGGCACGTGCTTGGCAGTAAACTGGCCCTTGTCATTTCGCTCCCATTCCACCTGCACGGTATGAACGGCTTTGACCTGACCATTCTCGTCACCCTCAAACTTCGTGGCAGTCGTGAGGTAAACGCGAGGATCAGCGCCGAATTTCGCGGCGGCTTCTTCCTGGCCGTAATCCAGCTTGTAGACCTTCGGCCATTCGGGCCAGGGATTGTCCTTGGCACGATCCATCGGCGGCTTTGGCAAAATCTCAACTTGCACGAGGCTGTTGCAGCCATGGCGAATGGAAGTGCCGACGCAATCGGTTCCAGTGTCACCACCACCGATCACCACCACATCCTTGCCTTCCGCAGAAATGAACTTCCCGTTCTTGTGCTGATCGAGTACCGCGCGGGTGTTCTCCGTCAGGAATTCCATGGCGAAATGAATGCCCTTGAGCTGCCGGTTCTCAATCGGCAAATCGCGAGGCTTGGTCGCGCCCGTGCAAATCACGACGGCGTCGTAATCCTTCATCAACTGTTCGGCCGGAAGATTCTTTCCCACCTCCGTGTTGCAAACGAACTGGATGCCTTCGGCTTCCAGTTGCTTGATGCGGCGCAGCACGACTTCATTCTTGTCGAGCTTCATGTTGGGAATGCCATACATGAGCAAACCGCCGGGGCGATCCGCGCGCTCGAACACGGTGACCAGGTGGCCGGCGGTGTTGAGCTGGGCGGCGGCACACAGTCCAGCCGGGCCTGAACCCACAACGGCGACCTTTTTGCCCGTGCGCTTTTTCGGCGGTTCGGGTTTGATCCAGCCGTTTTCCCAACCGTGATCCGCAATCGCGCATTCGATGTTCTTGATCGTAACCGGAGGATTGTTCATCCCGAGAACGCAGGAACCTTCGCAGGGCGCCGGACAAACGCGGCCCGTGAAATCAGGGAAGTTGTTGGTCTTGTGCAGACGATCCAAGGCTTCTCTCCAGAGACCGCGATAGACGAGGTCATTCCATTCCGGAATGAGGTTGTGAATCGGGCAACCGCTGGCCATGCCGCTGACGAGTTGGCCGGTGTGACAGAACGGAATGCCGCAATCCATGCAGCGGGCGCCTTGCTTGCGCAGGTCGGCTTCCGGCATGTGAAGGTGAAATTCCTTCCAATCCTTGACGCGCTCCGCAGCCGAACGATCCTTCGGCAACTCGCGCAGATATTCAATAAAACCAGTGGGTTTGCCCATGTCTCTGTTAGTTTAGGTTCTGATTGTTTCTAAAAGTTATCCGCCACCGACTCGCGCCACGTCGCGAACATTCGCTTCGAAAGCGGCCATAACCGCTTCGTCCCCGCTCAGGCCGTTGGCTTCGGCTTTTTTCAATTCTTCCTGAACGCGGGCGTAATCGTGCGGCAGTACTTTCACAAACTTCGGCACGTACGATTTCCAGTCGGCCAGAATCTTTGCAGCGCGTTGGCTATTGGTATGGGCCTGATGCCGTTGGATGAGCTTCCAGACTTGCTCAATCTCTTCGGCATCGGTCAAGTTGCCGAGTCCAACCAGTTCTTTGTTGCAACGGGTGGCAAAGTCGCCAGCTTCATCTAGAACGTAAGCGACGCCTCCGGACATACCTGCGGCGAAGTTACGCCCGGTTCTGCCCAGCACAACGACGCGACCGCCGGTCATGTATTCGCAACCATGGTCGCCGATCGCTTCCACAACCGCGCTGACACCGGAGTTACGCACGCCAAACCGTTCGCCCGCCATGCCACCGACAAAAATCTCACCGCTCGTCGCGCCGTAAAGCGCCACATTGCCAATGATGATGTTGTCTTCCGGCACGAACGTGGACCCTTTCGGCGGATAAACGATCAGCTTGCCACCGCTCAAACCTTTGCCGAAATAATCGTTGGCATCACCCGCCAATTCCAGAGTCATGCCCTTCGGCACAAAAGCGCCAAAGCTCTGACCGGCACTGCCGTGGAATTTGAGCTGCACCGTGTCTTCCGGCAAACCCGCCGGGCCATA
>JBQCEJ010000103.1:0-7783 GCA_051960355.1 Verrucomicrobiota bacterium
GGTTTCGAACTCTCGCCAAGCTGAACTGGCCGCAAAAAATCGTTTCCTTTCCGATCGCGCTCGTGCCTTCGCTCTTTTCTCTGGCGGCCAGTTTCGCTGCGTTTCGATTTCTGAAAGCCGGTTCAACCCAATACTGGCCGCGCGCCGAACGCAATGGCTTGGCGAAGCTGGAACTGGGCGGCGATGCTGTCGCTCCGTTGAGAGGTTTGAAAGTTCCCTAAGCCACTATGCGCGGAACGCTGCCGACAAAGATTGCGCGGGTGATTCGGGATCTGGCCCTGCACCCGCGATACATTCCCCGTTGCGTGAATCATAACCTAATCAACGGACGGACTCCGCTCGACCTGGAGGTGCCATGGTTTTCCTACGCGGCGATTGATTTTCTCGCCGAGTTTGCCAAGCCGCACATGGCCGTTTGCGAATATGGCAGCGGTGGCTCGACTCTGTTCTTCGCCAAGCGCACAAAGTCGGTTTTCTCGATTGAAAACGACGCCAAATGGTTTGAATGCGTCTCGCGGCGGCTGCAGGAAAAAGGAACTGAGAACGTGACGTTGCAACTGCATCCGTTCGATTTCAAAAATCCCGAGGGCTTTGAACACTCGGCTTATCTCCACGCGATGCCGGATCGACGCTTCGACATCATCATTGTTGATGGCAGTGAAGAATGGAAAAAGATCCGCCCGGTCTGTTTTCAAAAAGCGGAAAGCCGCATCAAACAGGGCGGGATTATCGTCGTGGACGATTCCTGGCGATATCCGACTTTGAAAGCGGAGAATCATGCGTTGTCCGTGCGAACGTTCCAGAGTGTGGGACCGGGACGCCCGGGTGTGACCAGCACTGACGTTTATTTTTACTGAACCGCGCCATGTCACAGAAGGAAATCATTGCCCTGTTCTTGCTGTTGAGCGCCTCGTGCGGCGGCATTCTGCTCACGACGATTTCCAAACGCGCGCGCGATCTCTTCTTCTTTCTGCTCGTGACACTTTCGGCCGTGACCGAGCGGCTGGATGTCAACTTCGTCAGTCGCGACTGGTATCGCGGCACCACCTGTGGTTTTGAGGTTTCACTGGTGGACGTGTTTGCAATCAGCCTGCTGATCAGCTCCTTTCTGGTTCCGCGTCAGGGCACGCGCCGTTGGTTTTGGCCGGCCAGCCTGGGGTTCATGCTGTTCTACTTTTGCTTCACTGGTTTTTGCGTCGCGATTTCAGATCCCAAGCTGTTCGGGTTGTTTGCGCTTTCCAAACTGCTGCGCGGCCTGGTCGTGTTTCTCGCGGCAGCCCTGTATGTGCAGCGGGAGCGGGAATTGCGGGTCTTTATTTTGTCGCTGGGCACGATCGTTTGCCTTGAGGCTCTGCGTGGCATTGAACAGCGATATCGTTTTGGCATTCACCGGGTTTTTGCCGACCTGGACGCGCCCAACAGTCTCTCGATGTATCTCTGCATGACGACGCCGATCTTTGTCGCCGCGCTTGCTTCCAATCTCCCGCGCCTCTTAAAAATCCTGTCGGGAACCGCCATCGCTCTGGCCAGTCTCGGTGTGATCCTGACCATCTCCCGGGCCGGCGTCGTCGTGTTGATCCTGGTCCTGCTGGGCGCGACAGCTGCGACCATTTCCTTCAAGCTGACGGCTCGGAAAGTTTTCGTGGCGAGTTTGATCGCTGTGGCAGCAATGGGTGTGCTGGCAAAATCATGGAAGTCGTTGGGATCGCGCTTCGGCGAAGCGTCGCTTGAGCAGGAATACGAAAACAAACATGCGCAAGGACGCGGTTATTACATTCGAATGGCCGCCGCCATTCTGGACGAGAACTGGTTTGGAGTCGGCCCAAACAACTGGTCGTATTGGGTTAGCAACAAATACGGCCCGCGAATGGGCTTCAAATTCGCGCCGTATCCCGGCACGGATAAACCGCCTAAATTTGTCGTGGCGTATGGCGCGAATGTCGATGATCCGCAAGCCGCGCCGGCTCACAGTCTGGCCGCCTTGACCGCGGGCGAAATGGGTTTTGGCGGGTTGTCTCTGCTGATTGTTTTGTGGCTGCGCTGGTTTCAGATCAGCGGCTCGTTTCTCCGCAAACGCACCACGGACCCAATGCGCCGAATGGGCGTGGGCATTTTCTTTGGCACGCTCGGACTGTTTCTACAGAGCCTGACCGAATGGGTTTTCCACCAAACCGCGATTTTTTTCACGTTCAACATCATGCTGGGAATCGCGGACAGCCTCTACTACCTGAAACGTCAGGAACATCGTAAAGCCCGCGCCGAGGCTGCGATCGAAGAGGAGAATTGGGGCCAATTGGAATCGGCGCCAACCGGGAGCTACTGAGTATGCGCGCAGTTCATCTCTTGAGGAAATACAACCCCGATCAATGGGGCGGAACGGAAACGGCGATTCAACGGCTGCTCGACGGCCTGCGAGCGCACGAAATCGATTCGATCGTCTATTGTCCGGCTTTGGAATCGTCACCGGCCAAAGATCCACTCCGGCAAGCAGGCTATCGCATCCACCAGTTCCGCGCGTTTCTGCCGGTGCTGGGCATTTCCGCGCAACGCAAGCGGCAGTTGATTTCCGTCGGTGGAAACCTCATGTCCTTTGACCTGTTCTCGTCACTGAAACGCGAACCGGAGCTGTCGGTGATTCACACCCATACGCTGGGCCGCATCGGCGGCATCGCTTTAACGGTCGCCAAGCAGAAGCGGATTCCGTTTGTTGTCAGCATTCACGGAGGCGTTTTGGATCTGCCAGCGGAAATCAAAACGGATTTCAACAAACCTGTGGGTGGCTGGGAATGGGGAAAGTTTTTCGGGCTGCTGTTTCAATCACACAAGCTCTTCCCCGAAGCCGACGCGATCATTACCTGCAACGGCACCGAAGCGCGATTGCTGCAGGAGAAGTATCCCGGCAAGCGCATCGTCGTTCAACCGCATGGCGTGCCGCCTGAGAAATATGAGGAGGACCAGCGTGAGCACGCGTTGAATGCCTTTCCGCAAATCCAGGGCAAACAGGTGCTGCTCTGCGTCGGACGAATCGATCCCATTAAAAATCAAAAGTGGCTGATCGACCAGGCGCCGCGCATTTTCAAAAAGCATCCGCGCGCGATCCTCGTCCTGGCCGGCGCCTGCACCGACGAGGCTTATGGCGAACAAATGCAACGCAAGATCAGCGCGCTCGGGCTGGAAAACCGCGTGTTGCTCACCGGCGGTTTGCCGCCCAATGATCCGCGCCTGATCGGGCTTTTCCAAGAAGCCGAAGTGCTGCTGTTGCCATCACGCTCAGAAACGTTCGGGCTCGTTATTCTGGAAGCCTGGGCCACCGGCACCATGGTTTTGTCGAGCCGAACCTCCGGGGCCTGCACGCTGGTTCGCGACGGTCACAACGGCTGGCTGTTCGATCTGGAAAAGCCGGAGACGTTTCACGAACCGCTGGATCTTGCCCTGACGAAAACCGAACTGGCCCGGCGTGTCCTGCGCCGCTGTGGCGACGAGGTGCTCAACGACTACAACATCGTTGCGCTCGCCGGACGCATGAAAAAACTCTACGCGGAATTAATCGAGGAGAAATCATGCGCTACGTGATCCTTCGTGACGACGACACCAACGCGTTGACGCCAGTTGACTGCCTGGAACGGCTGTATCGGCCCTTTCTCAATCGAGGGCTTCCGGTCAATCTTGCAGTCATTCCCAATGTGGCAACGGAGACGACTTTGCCGGATGGGCGGCTCGAAGGCTTTCTTCAGGCACGCAATGGGCCGACAGATCCCATGTTGCCAATTGGAAGCAATGCGCGGCTGGTGCGTTATCTTTTGGACAATCCGGGTTATCAGATTGTGCAACACGGCTTTCGCCACGACTACTTTGAGTTCGAGCGCGGATCGGCTGCGGAAATCTCCGATCGGCTGGAGCAGGGGACTCGCCTCTTGTTGGAGGCTGGGTTTGTGAAGCCGAAGGCGTTTGTCGCGCCGTATGACAAGCTCTCGCGCACCAGTCTGCGTGCGGTCACAAAACGCTTTCCAGTGCTCTCGACCGGTTGGTTTGAACTGCGCCGGCTGCCGATGACCTGGTGGCCAAATTACGTTGCCAAGAAAGTGGCTCGCCGACCTCATTGGCGCGTTGGAAACAACGTGCTCCTCTCGCATCCGGGCTGTTTGCTTTCGTATCGCCGGGATTACAGTTCGATGCTCGACAGTGTCATTCGCAGCGTGAACACGCGGCACTTGACCGTGCTGGTGACGCATTGGTGGGAATATTTCCGCGAGAACAAAACCGACGAAGCGTTCATTGGTTTTCTCCACGAGACCGCCAATTATCTCGCGACCAATCCGGACATCAAAGTGATCTCGTTTTCGGACCTCGCAGGCGGCGGCGTGCGGTTGAATTGAATTTGAGAAAGGCGCCCATTGCGTGAGGCCAGCTTGAGCCGAACTGCGCCGTCCGGCTAACCGCCAAATTTCCGGATCAACGCTTGCTGAATTTGAACGACGGCCAGTTCCTTTGCCTTGGCTTCAATTTCCACCGTCAACTTTCGTCCCAGCCATGCCTTGGGAAAATCCTGAAGGTTGATGTAATCGTGATGGCGTTCGGGCCGCGCGCCTTTCCAGCCTTCGATCGGGCTGGAGATGTGAAACAGCGGTTCGCGATTCCAAGTCGCCACGGCAGCTTCCGTCGCTGCTTCGACCGTTAAATCGTCCGGGCAGCAACGATGATGATGGGCGTCATAGACCAGCGGAACGTGTTCGGCGCGACAAAGCGGCAAGAGATCGGATGGCGTAAACGTTTTATCATCGTTCTCCACCGTCAGCCGGGATCGCGCCCGGGCGGATAACTTATCCAGATTACGACGAAAGGTTTCCAGCGCCGCCGATTTGTTGCCGTAAGCGCCGCCGCCGTGGATGTTGATCGTGTCGGCATTGGTCCATTCAGCGACTTCGGCCTGCGATTCAATATCGGCAACCGCTCGACGGACAATTTCCGCATCCGGTGAGTTGAGCACGACAAATTGATCCGGATGAAAGCCGGTGCGCAGATTGCGCTGGCGAGCGAATTCACCACAGCGGCGAAAGCGTGTCACGATGCCTTCCGCGCCGGGCAGTTCCTCAATGCGGTAACCCACGTCCGGATGGGTTTTGATGGGAAGAATCGGGCTGAGAATTCGGAAAGAGCCGATGCCATTGGCGCCGCAAAACTCCAGCGCGGTCATTAGCGCACCAGCGTTGTGCCAGCACAGCTCGGCGAGTTTGGACAATTGTTCTTTTCGCGGCAGTCGCGCCAGCGCGGTTGCGGTGGTGGTCCGAAACTTGATCGGTTGCTCGATGAACTGGCAGCAAAGGCCGAGGCGCAGTCCGCTGATGGCAGAACTGTTCTTTTGAATGGTGGCGGCGGTCATTGGCCGGGAACTTCCGCAAGGAACGATTCAAAGTCAACCGCGCGAGTGCTCGCGGAGTCCCAAATATCAGGTCGGCGGCACAAGCAAACTCAGACCGTGACAACAGTTCCGTCGCGCTTGTAGATTCTGTGTCCGAATGGAAAAATCTGTTGATCCCATTACGTTGATCATTGCCACGCGCAATGCGCACAAAGTCGGTGAAATCCGCGTCATCCTCGGCGAGTCCTTCAGCTATCGGACATTAAACGATTTTCCAAATCCGCCGAAGGTAGTGGAAGACGCCAACACGTTTGCCGGCAATGCGACGAAGAAAGCGGTGGAACTGGCCCAATGGCTGGCCATTTCCAATCTGAATTCGCAAATCTCAAATTCAACCTTCGTCCTCGCGGACGATTCAGGCCTGGAAGTCGATGCTTTAAAGGGCGCGCCGGGCGTCCACTCAGCTCGCTTTGCCGCCTTGGATGGCGGTCATCCCGACAATTCGCCCGACGCCGAAAACAACGCCAAGCTCCTGCGTCTGCTGACCGGCGTTCCAGCGGAGCACCGCACCGCGCGCTTTAGATGTGTGATTGCTCTCACACCGGTTGTGCCGGTGGGAACCGAAAGTGCCTCGCCGGTCTGTTCTGCGGACGAGCGCGAATTGCAGACGCAGATCTTCGAAGGCGCGTGCGAAGGCCGAATCGATTTTGCGCCGTGCGGGCAGGGCGGGTTCGGTTACGATCCGCTCTTCGTTCCAAATGGGTTTCAAAACTCGTTTGCCGAACTGGGTGAAACGCAAAAAAATCAGATCAGCCATGGTTCGAAGGCGCTGGCGAAACTCAAATCCGTAATCATCGGATGAGGTTTGGGATTGTTGTTCGGCAAAATGTCATGGCACCATCCCGCGCTGAAATTGCATGAATGGCTTGTCTTCAATTCTTCGAAAGCTCCATTTTCTGGCGCTGCTGACGGTTGCGTTCCCGGCGTTCGCCGATTACACGAACGGTATTTACGCCGAGTTTAACACCAGCATGGGCAGTTACACCTGCCGCTTGGATTACGCGATCGCGCCGAAAGCGGTGGCCAACTTCATCGGCCTGGCGACCGGCGGGCGCGCCTGGCTGGATTTTCCGAGCGGGACAGTTAGAACGAATCCGTTTTACAACGGCACCACGTTTCATCGCGTGATCGCGGGCTTCATGAATCAGGGTGGCTCGCCCAATGGTCTTGGAACGGACGGTCCGGGTTATCAGTTTGTGGATGAATTCACCAACACGGCGCGATTCACCGGCTTTGGTGTTCTCGCGATGGCCAATTCTGGCCCGGACTCCAACGGCTCGCAGTATTTCATTACGGTTTCACCTCAGCCGTCGTTGAGCGATGTTCACACGATTTTCGGCCAGCTCTACGGCGGTTCGAACGTCGTCTATGCAATCAATCATGTGGCGACGAATTCTACGAACAGCAAGCCGCTGACGGATGTCGTCGTGCAATCAGTGGCAATCCGTCGCGTTGGGGCGGAAGCGCAGGCTTTCGATATCAACGCTCAAGGTTTGCCCGTGGTAACCAATCTGAACTGCTCAATCTCCCAGGTTTCGTCCAACGTGGTCATCTCATTTTCAAACGCGTTGAATATCGAAAATCGATTCTACAGCTCGACGAACCTGCAATCGTGGTCGGGGGTAAGTTTTGGGATTGAAACGAAGGCTCCATTGCTGGCTGGGATTCAGGCGGGTGGCTCGTTGCCCAGCCGGTTCTTCCGGATGATTCAGGTTCGGTATCCACCCACGCTTAACGTTCCCAAGAACGTTCTCGGCAGGACAATCGTTTTGAGTTTCACCAATGGCTTGAGCGGATTGATCGTTAATCTGTCATGCGACGCTGTCGGTGGGGCCACGTATGTCGACAACGCCTCGCATTCCGGCGGCGCGGTATACGCGTGGAAACAAGATGCCTATCGGGGAAGATTGGTTCCGCTCTATCTGGAGAGTTACTCGTACGCGTTCGGTCTGCATCTCGACTTCGATTCCCCAACTGTGGGCAGCTTCAAAGGCACGGCGTATCAAAGTTATCCCTCAGTTCCCGTAGGCTCAGTCGCGGGAACGTTCACCGCGTCTCCGTGAACGGCACAAAGCTACATCAGCTTTTCAATTTGTCTTCGTAGCCGTCCGTTGCTCGTGATGATGCGGTAAATGCCGGGTTCCCCGGTCGGTTCGCGCCAGAATTCTCCGCCCGCGCGCTCCACAATAAATCCGCCCGCCGCAATGTCCCACAGACTCACGCCTTGCTCGATGTAGGCATCGAAACGTCCCATCGCGACATACGTCAGCGCCAGGCCGGCGGAACCCATGTTGCGCATCTTGCGCGCTTTGCGGGTGATCGCACCGAAGAATTTGAGCGAGCGATCAATCATTTGCGTGTTCT
>JBQCEJ010000104.1:0-11042 GCA_051960355.1 Verrucomicrobiota bacterium
CGAACATTTCCGCACCGCGCCCTCGCAGATGAAGCCCGAGGTCGATCAACTGTTCCTGACCGGCATCAATCATATTTTTTATCATGGCACGGCGTATTCTCCGGCCGATGCGCCGTGGCCGGGTTGGTTGTTTTACGCCTCCATGCAAGCCAACTCGCGCAACCCGCTTTGGAGCGAGTTTGCCGGCATCAATGGCTACATTGCGCGCTGCCAATCGATGCTTCAGGCCGGCGCCCCAGACAACGATGTTCTGCTGTATTGGCCGGTGGAAGATCTCTGGCACAGCGAAAAGGGAATCCATCGTCGGCTGAGCGCTCATGCTCACGATTGGCTCACGCCAACGCCGGCTGGCAAAGCGGCGGACGAACTCGTGAACCGCGGATACGCATTCGATTTCATCTCCGACCGCCAGCTTCAGCAGACGAAATTGGAAAATGGCGCTTTGAAAACGCCGGGCGCGGCGTATCGCACGGTGCTCGTTCCCCGCACGGAGCACATGCCTGTCGCCACACTTCAGCGCCTCATGGATCTGGCGGAGCAGGGCGCCACGGTGCTTTTTCTCGACGCGCTGCCGAACGATGTGCCCGGATTTGGTTCGCTGTCAGCACGGCGCGAGCAGTTCAAAGTTCAACTCGAACGGGTGCGACTTGGAACTGCTGATGCGGTGGGGGTGCGTTCCGCCAAAATCGGCCGCGGTCGCGTGTGTCTGGCGGGTTCCTTGCCGAAGCTGCTGGAAACCGCGCAGGTGTCTCGCGAACAGATTGCCGATCTGGGCGTGGGGGTCATTCGGCGCAGATTGTCCGATGGCTACGGCTATTTCATGGCGAACCTTTCCGGCAAGAATATCGAAGGCTGGGTAAAGCTCGGGCGTCCGGCAGAATCCGTGCTGATGTTGGACCCAATGACAAAGCGGACGGGCGTTGCGGCATCGCGGCGTTCAGGCGAAGCGGTCGAGGTGTTCGTGCAGTTGCGGTCCGGGGAATCAATCATCTTGCAAACGCGCGATTCGGGACAAGCGCAGGCTGACACTTGGCGCTATTTCGCTGAAGAGAAGCCAGCGACGATGCTCACGGGCGAATGGCACTTGAATTTCATTCGCGGGGGACCGGAACTGCCTGCGGCTCGCAACCTGACAAAGCTTGGTTCATGGACTGAGGCCAGCGACGCGGCGGCGCAGAATTTTGGCGGCACCGCGCGCTATGAAATTCAATTCACGGTTCCCGCTAACATCAGGCCCGACGCGTGGCGTTTGGATTTGGGCGATGTTCGTGAGACGGCACGTATTTCCATCAATGGACAACCCGTCGGCAATGTCTGGAGTCTTCCCTGCGACACAGTGGTCACCTCGCCTTTGAAACCGGGAACCAACGTGCTGGCACTCGAAGTGACCAGCACTGCGGCCAACCGCATTCGCGATCTGGACAAGCGCGGCGTGCCGTGGAAGAACGGGAAGAACTTCGTCACGATTGGCTATGAACCATTCGACGCCAGCACTTGGTCATTGCATCCAACTGGCTTGCTCGGCCCAGTGCGGTTGATCCCACTATCCCGGTTTCAGCCTCAACTCCAAAAATGAACGATGAGTCTGTCCCAACAGTGTAACGAGCGCTGCACAGCAGATTCGCGCGCAGGACTCAGGCTGAAGAGGCCGCGCGGCGATATCAAACAGCAGATCGCCTGCCTCTACGTCGGCGCCACGATCACGCTCACACTTGCGTCAGCGGGGGGGCAGGAAGATTTAAAAACGCCGGTTGCCAGTTCGAGCGTTCCCACGCCTTCCTTGGTGGCAACGCAGATCGTTGATGTGGCCCGTCGCGTGGCCGACTGGCAGTTGTTTTCCGGACGATCCTGGGTCATGGCTACCAAAGAGCCGCGCGTCTGGAAGAACGATGAATGGGGAGCGACCGCATTGTGGGTCGGAGTGTTGGAACTCTACAAAGTGACCCACGAACAGCGTTATCTTTCGGCTCTGATGGCGATGGGCAAATCCACTGAGTGGAAACCGCAACAGACTTCGTTCAACGCGGATTTCCATTCGATCGGTCAGGTTTATCTGGACCTGTATGAGCTGAATCCACAGCCGAAGATGATCGAGCCCATCCGCGCGCTGATGGACTCGATGGTGGCTCGGTCCGAAGCGCCGGTGCTGGACATTTCCGAGCCGGGCGCGAAGGCTTGGTGGTCCTGGTCGGACGCGCTCTTCATGAGTCCGCCAGTGCTCTGCCATCTGACGGCGCTCACCGGCGATCGGAAGTATTTTGAGTATGCGGATCGTCACTGGTGGCTCTTGAGCGATCTGCTTTACGATGCCGATGAGGGGCTCATGTTTCGTGATGTGCTCGCCAGGAAAAACGTTTCAGCTAATGGAACAAAGGTTTTCTGGTCGCGCGCCAACGGTTGGGTGTTTGCCTCGCTGACTCGCATTCTTCCATTGATTCCGAAAGAGGCGCCGAACCGCCCTCGGTATGAGAAGCTGTTCCGCCACATGGCGCAACGGCTGGTCGCAATTCAAGGTGCGAACGGGTTGTGGACACCGAGTCTTTTGGATCGAACAGCATTTCCACAAAATGAAACCAGTGGCTCCGCATTTTTCTGTTATGGGCTGGCGTGGGGTTTGAATCACGGCCTCTTGAACGGGGTGAAATATCAGCGCGCCACGGAAAAGGCCTGGGCGGGTCTGGTTGACAACGTGAAACCAGATGGACGGTTCATCGGCGTGCAGCCTGTGGGTTCGACGCCGGTGGCCTTTGATCCTGAAACGACTGACATCTTTGGAGTCGGTGCGTTTCTGATGGCGGCGAGTGAAGTAAAGACTCTTGCCGAGCCGGTCGCGCATTCGCAAAGTAAATGAACGATGAAAATCCCTAAAAACAAATGGTTGGAAGCTGTTGGCTTGACCTCGGGTTGCCCTGGGCTCAGCCGTCTGGTGGTCATTTTTGCAGTGCTGCTGACGTGCAGTGGGCGGGCAATGGCCGCTTCCACGAGCACCACGGATTTTTCGAAGCTGATTCCCGTCAAAGCCAAGCCCACCCCAGCCGATCCCTGGAAGGAATACCAGGCTCGAACGCTGAACGCGCTTCCGGAATTTCAGCCAGGAGAACCCGGGCCGGCTTTGGACAAGTATGGCGGGCGCACGGATCAAACCTGGGAAGCGAAGGGCTTTTTCTATCCCAAGCAAGTGGAAGGTCGTTGGTGGTTGGTCGATCCCGAAGGCCATCCGTTTGTTCATGTGGGGGTTGTCTCGGTGAACGCTGGAGGTTCCCCGGCAATTCAGCGCGCGCTGAAACAGAAATTTGGCTCGAACGAAAAATGGGCTGAGGCCATAACCGGAGACCTGCGTGAGGCTGGCTTCAACGGCACGGGCGCATGGAGCGATACCAGCGCGCTTCGATCTGTCAAAGAGCCGTTAGTTTACACGTTGATCTGGGATTACATGAGCCGTTTTGGCCGGTCACTCAAGATCACCACGCAACGGCCAGGACACGCTGGTTATCCGAACAATTGCTTTCCGGTTTTTCATCCCGACTTTGAAAACTTCTGCGCCAATCTCTCCAAAGCACTGGCCGCAACGAAAGACGATCCCTATCTGCTCGGGCATTTCTCTGATAACGAATTGCCATATCCAATTCTGGAGCGCTATCTCGCGCTGGATCCGGCGGACCCGGTCATGGGCAGTTCGGCGAAGGCCGCGCATGACTGGCTGGACCAGCGCAAAGGCAGATCAAACGTACGCGCCAAAGAGATAACGGATGCAGACCGGGAGGCTTTTGCAGGTTTCGTGTATGATCGGTATTTTGCGATTACCACTGCGGCGATCCGCAAAGCTGATCCCCATCATCTCTGCCTCGGCTCACGGTTTCATTCGAATGAAAAGCGGAGCCCTGCTTCGTTCGCCGCGGCGGGCAAATACCTCGATGTCGTCGCCGTGAATCTCTACTACCTCTGGGAGCCGGACATCACCGTCCTGCAAAACTGGGAAAAGTGGTCCGGCCGGCCGTGTTTGATCACCGAGTGGTACACCAAAGGCGATGACCGAGGCTCTTCCAATGTGCCGGGCGCGGGATGGATTGTTCCCACCCAGAACGACCGTGGCTTGTTCTATCAGAACTACACTCTCCAACTGCTTGAGAGCCGTGTGTGTGTCGGATGGCATTGGTTCAAATATCAGGACGATGATCCGGCCCATGTTTCAGCGGATAAATCCGCGGGCGATTCCAACAAAGGCATGGTAGCGGTTGATTTCAAACCTTACGCGCCGCTACTCAGCGCGATGACGGCAGTCAATTCGCAGGTCTATCGATTGGCCGATTACTTCGACAGCCGTCAGGCAACGGCCCAAAGACGTCCTCTTGCCTACAAAGCGGCGGCTCCTGAGACGGGTTCAGCCATTGAAGAAAAGCCAAAGGCCCAAAGCATTGTTCTCGACCCGGCATTGCCGAATGTGCTGATCATTGGCGATTCCATTTCGATGGGCTACACGCCGGTGGTGCAGCAACTGCTCAAAGGCAAAGCCAACGTTGTGCGCCCGCTTTCGGCGAAACACACGGCCGTCAATTGCGAAGGAACCACAGCCGGCGTTCGAAGCTTGGATCAATGGTTGGGCGCAACCAAATGGGACGTGATCCATTTCAACTTTGGACTGCACGACGTCAAACGAGTCAAAACTCCGGGCGATTCAACGGCATCGACCTTGATCAGCGACCCGCGCCAGGCTGATTTGCCAACGTATACAGCGAACCTGGAAAAAATCGTCAGTCGCTTGCAGCAGACCGGGGCACAATTGATATTCGCGACCACCACCCCCGTGCCGGCGGACGTGGCTTACGTGCCGCGAACGCCTTCGGACATCCCCGAATACAACGCTGCCGCCCGGCGCATTATGGAAGCTCACCAGATCCCCATCGATGATCTCTACGGATTGTGCCTCCCGCAGCTGGCGCAAATTCAAAGGCCGAAAAACGTTCATTTCACCGACGAGGGATCCCGCCAATTAGGCCGGCAAGTGGCGGCGAAAATTGAGGAGCAACTCGCGCAGCGCGAAAGGAGAGCAGACAAACCATGAACAAAATCACAGTCCCGAACTACTTGGAGCTTTTTAGCGTTAGAACAGCGAAATCGATTTCAGTGCTCATTGCCGTGCTAGGCGGCCTGGCACCCGTGTTCGCCGCTACGCCGACGGTCAAAGATGCTCAACAGGATAATCTGGCTCTGGTCGAACGCTACGTCGATGCGCTGCTTCAGCATGGGCGCGACACTTACGGCCCGACATCGTCGCCTTTGATTGTCACCTGCATGGATTTGAAAGACTTCAGCCATTTGCGGCGCGAAGATCCACGCTTGGAAATAATGACGGAAGCCGGCTATCGACCTCGGGACACACTGTTTCGCGCCGCATCGCCGCACTTGGATGAGAACTTTTATCAAATCCTGTATGCGCTCAGTCAGATTACCGGCAAGACTGATTACCGGCGGCAGGCGGATGCAATCCTGTCGGAGTTTTTCCGCATATCGCAGAATCCGCGCACGGGTTTGTTTGCGTGGGGCGAACACATGGGCTGGGGATTTGACGACGAAGCAGTGCAGAACGCGCTCTGGCTGCGCGGCGGCAAGTGGGCCAAACGATTTGAAGGGAAGCCAATCCATGAGTTCTATCGTCCCTGGGCGCTGTGGACGGAATCCTTTCGCCTGGATGAGCCGCGTTGCCTGAAGTTCGCCCACGGTTTATGGGATTACCAGATTTACAATCACACGGGTGATTTTTCGCGCCACGCCGGTTGGGATGCGCCGAATCCCGATTCTCCGACCGGCAGTCATTTCCCGCGGCACGCTGGATTTTACATTGCCACCTGGGCGCAGGCGTATAAGGCGAGTGGCGATCCCACGTTTCTGACGGCGATCCGAACCCAGCTCGATTTCTTTGACAGCATTCGAAATCCAGAACGCCACTTTGTCCCGGCCAAAGGTTCTGGACATGAGGACGAATATGAGCCCGGCAGCAATCTGTCCCTGTGCATCGATCTCTGCGAGAACAGTCGTCTGGTGACTCCGGAGGTGGCAAAGCGGATGCAGGATTTCGCCAAGCATGAGCTCTCGATTTATCTCAAACTCAACTCCGGCCAGCCCGCGTTTGCTGGCTGGAAATCCGGTTACGGCGATGTGTCAAAAGCCGGTGCTGGAGTCATGTTGTTTGTCGCGGCGCGGGCATGTCCGGATTCGGAGATCAGCAAGCGACTGGCAGCGCGCGGAGAACTTTACGCGCAAGCTTACCTGGAGGGAGATCCTGACACAGCCAAATGGCTGACGCCGGGCAATGTCGGGCAAGCGTTGTTGCTGATGATCGAAGCTTCAACACGGACGGGGAAAAAGGAATTCAAGGACAAGGCGGATTTTTATGCTCGCTATGCCGCGGAAAATTTCTTGAACGGAACCGCGTTGCCGCGGGCGTTGAAAGGAGCGGGCTTTTATCATGCAATGACGCGCGGCGACACGCTTATGATGGCTCTGTTGCACTTGTGGCAGGTGGAAAACCGGCCTGATTTGAAGCTGGACCTGCGTTACACGGATCGTTGATCACGCGGTAAACGGACGTGGGCTTTTGAACTGCCAGTATGTGGTTGCATTAATTGGGCACTGGACGTGAAAAGATCGACGCGCATTCGAAGGAAATATGCAGGCAACACTCGCGCGCAGTGCGCAGCGCTTCGTTAGCTGCATTGAGAAGCTTTAAACGTCGCCGAGCGCATGGCCCGGCACTGAAATGCTCCACCGCGCTGTCCGGCTACGGAAGAATGTGCGAATCCGACCGGATCAGACACTCCGGCGTCGAAATCAAATCGTTGATGCTATAACTCGTTTCCATCGAGTGCGCGGGATCTTCCGGACAGTATAGAACCTGCGAGATGTCGTTTTCGCCTCGTTGGAAAAACGGTGCGAGATCCACAGCGGTGGGAATTGCACTTGGCGAGCGCAGTTCTTCCAAGGCCCATTGCTGTTTCGAGTTGTCGATCTGGCGGAGGTTATTGATGCACGTGCTTGTTCGGGCGTTGTACCGGGCGAGGATATAATTGGGGATGGCAATCTCCGCCAGCAGACCAATTATGCCCAATACGATCATTATTTCGGTCAGGGTAAAGCCTGCCCTGGCCGAGGGCTTGATTTTCATACGAGTTTTTGTTGTTGCGGTGTGAACCCGATTCCGGCGGATGATTATAATTACAATGTGTTCACGTATTGCCGGACTATCGACCGCTACGAGTAGCTGAGCAAACGAAGTGCCACAAACGCTTTTGTAGCGTTACAGGTTGGTCGCGCGAATCGGTGTCTCGAAATAGGGCGCTTTTGTCACGAAAGCATTTGGCAAATCCAGAGGAAGCGATCGCACTTCTCTGTTTTCATTCGTGCGAACCTTCATGAGGAAATGCATTGCCGCAGTTAGGCCCTGGACAGAATCAATGGCTGCTAAACGGCTTTGCCTTCATTGTCGGTGCCATTACGCTGAGGCCGCGCATGAATCCTTTGCCGTGGCCCGATAATCACCATCTGGAAGCCGCCGAAGCCTGGCTGGAACTCGGCAATCCGGTCGAAGCCGCCAACGAAGTTCAACGCATCGCTCCGGAATTGCGGCTGCACCCGGAAGTGCTCAATGTGCGCTGGCAGATTCTGTCTCACACCAAGGATTGGGAAACCGCGCTGGTCGTCGCCGGGGCGATCACACGATTGATGCCGGGTTCGCCCGTCGGTTGGATTCATCTTTCCTACACGTTGCATGAAATGGGTCGAACGCAGGAAGCCTGGGACAATCTGGCGAATGTGGCAGACCGTTTTCCAGAGGATGGCACGATCGGCTACAATCGCGCCTGTTACGCCTGCCGCTTGGGAAATCTTTCACAGGCACGTGAATTGTTGTCGGCGGTGTTGAAACTCGGCGACGCCAAAGAAATCAAACGCGTGGCGTTGGCCGATACTGACCTGAAGCCGCTCTGGAAAGTGATTCCCTCGCTGTAAGTCAGGGAAATCCCGAAGAAGCCTGACGCTGCTTCAAAAACAGAAGAACACTTCACCGGGGAGATGAAGTGTCCTGAAATTGAAAGCTCGTTGGAGCCCTAAGCTTACTTGTCGCCGCCTTCAGCGCCGTGTTTCTTGCCTTTGCCGGGTGACAGCGTGGCCATCTTGTCTTTGTCATCCTGGGGCAGTTTGGATCTCTCGTCCTTGTCGAGCTTGCCGTCTTTGTTGGCGTCGTATTTCTCGAGCATCTCCTTGCGGAAAGCTTTCTGCTCGGCAGTCGGTTTATGTTTGGGTTTTTCCTGCGCCTGCACAGTCAAGCTGGCGGCAAACAGGAGCGCGAGTGTAACGGCGGTGAATTTTTTCATGTTGATCCGGTCTTGTTGTTAATTGTTTACCGGCTCTGTCTTGCGTTGTTTATGGTTGCGCAAAACCGGGCCATCGAAGCGAAAGACGTTGGCGCCTTGCGCTGGTTACAACCTTTGCGGCGAGACGTTCAGATTTGTTGAAGGCACGTCGGCCGCCGGTTGGCGGTAAGCTTCAGCCAGCAAGGAAACGGGATGAAGGACTCGCAAATTCAGACCTTTTTGGCGGGCGCCATTGATCAGTTGCAGCAAACATCCTGGGTTGGCAGTCGCCACGACCTCGGCGCCGGTGGAGCGGATATGCTCGATTTTCCGCTCGAGAAGTCGGCCAGCCATTTCGGGCTGAACGAGGTTGTAAACGCCCGCGCTGCCGCAGCACCAATTGCTTTCCGGCAAGTCCACCAGCTGTAGTCCGGGAATGGCCCGCAGCACTTCGCGAGGTTGCGAGGTGATCTTCTGGCCGTGACACAAGTGGCAGGACTCGTGGTAGGTAACGGGGAAACTCTCAGGCTTGAAAGTGCATGTTTCAGCGGCACTCGTGTGATCTTCAGGCGTGAACTGGCATTCGCGATTGGGCACTTGGAATGTTATCTCCACCAGCCATTCATGAATATCTCTGACCTTGCGATCCCAGAGCTTCGCGCGTTCGGCGTAAGCAGCGTCGTCCTTCAACAGCTTGCTGAAATGTTTCAAGTGCGAGCCGCAGCCGCCCGCATTCGTGATGATGGCGTCGAACTGGTCCGGCGGAAATTGGTCAATGTTCCGACGCGCCAATTCCTGGGCATCCTTCCATTCACCGTTGTGCGCAAAGATCGAGCCGCAACAACTTTGCTCGGGCGGCGTGATCACTTCACAACCATTTTGCGCGAGGACTTCCGCCGTGTCGCGATTAACGCCGCTGAAGATCAGGTCCTGCGCGCAGCCGGTGAGCAGGGCGACGCGAAAACGTTTCGGACCGGCCGCAGGTGTAATCGGCGCAATCAAGTCAGCCGAAAAGTGCGGCTCGATTTCGGGTGTGATCGCTTCCAGTTCGCGCAACCGTTTCGGCAGCAGTTTTAGAATGCCGCTCCGCCGAAGCACGGTTTGCAAGCCGAGTTGCTGATAGAGTCGCAATGCGCGGCCGGCCAGTTGCAGTCGGTTTAAATCCAGGAACAGCCAGCGCAAAGCAAACGCGCGAATGAGATTGCGCCCCGGCGATTTCAAAGCACCGGATTGCTCCACTTCCGCGCGGGCGTGTTCGAACAGTTCCGCGTAATTGACTCCCGCCGGACACGCAGTCATGCACGCCAGACAGCCCAGGCAATAAGACATTTCGTCGCCAAAGCTTTTGGTCGCTTCCAGTTCGCCATCGGCAATGGCGCGCATGAGCGAAATGCGACCGCGCGGGCTGTGGCGTTCGATCTTGGTGGCGTCGTAAGTGGGACAGCTCGGGAGGCACAGGCCGCAGTGCATGCATTGCTGCACGACCGAGTAGTCGAGACCTTTGAGATGCGAGTGGTTCACGGAGGACATCGAGCTTCAGCTTTTCTTCAATCCATGCCGCTGAATACGGGAGGCCAGAGTCGTCGGTTTCATCCCCAGCAGCGCCGCCGCGCCGTCTTCGCCGTAAATTTTCCAGCCGGTTTTCTCCAGCGCCCGCAGCATGATCTGCCGTTCCTGGCTCTTGAGATTGGGCAGGGCGCGATCGTGAACTTCTTCTGCTTCGGCCTTGATCGGGCGATTGCGAATCACACCGGTTCCGTTGCCGCTCAAGGCGAATTCCAATCGGCCGCGGCTTGCGTAAAGGATCGTGGCGCGCTCGATCACATTCTGCAATTCCCGGACATTGCCCGGCCAATCGTAGCTCTCGAGCTGGCGCAAATGATCCTTGGACAAACGCGGCGTGGGTGTTCCGAGTCTTTGGGCGGATTGCTTCACAAAGAACTCAGCGAGCGGCGCGATGTCTTCCGGACGTTCGCGCAAGGCGGGCAGTTCGATCGGGAAAACGCTCAGGCGAAAGTAAAGATCCTGGCGAAACCGTCCGGCTTTGGCTTCGTCGAGCAGATCACGATTGGTGGCCGCGATCACGCGGACGTTCACCATGCGGGTTTTGTCGTCGCCGAGCTTTTCAAACTGGCCCTCCTGCAAAACGCGCAGCAGTTTGGCCTGAAGGTCGAGCGGGATTTCGCCGATCTCATCCAGGAAAAGCGTGCCGCCATTGGCCAGTTCGAAACGGCCGATGCGATCCTTGATCGCGCCAGTGAACGCGCCTTTGACGTGGCCGAAGAATTCACTTTCGAACAATTCCTTGGGAACACTCGCGCAATTCACCCGAACCAGCGGCTTTTCCTTCCGATCGCTGGAATCGTGAATGGCGCGCGCGATCAATTCCTTGCCGGTGCCGGACTCGCCTAAAATCAAGACGCTCGCCTGCGTCGGCGCGACGACTTTGATCTGTTCCAGAACTTTCTTCAGCACGTGACTGCGGCCGATGATGTGCCGGAAATTGGATTGCGAACGCACTTCGTCCAGCAGCACTTCGTTCTGAATTTCCAGCGCCTTGGTCCGTTCAATGCAGCTGATGGAGCCGATGGTGCCAATGATCTTGCCCTTGCTGTTGAAGTACGGAGTCGCGCGGACTTGAACCCAATGGCGTTCGCCGTTTTTGCGGATGATCTGGTGTTCGTAAACTTCGCA
>JBQCEJ010000105.1:0-12480 GCA_051960355.1 Verrucomicrobiota bacterium
TCTATATGCTCGCACCGGCAAACTCATTGTGTCCTGTCCGGACGGATATTGGCGGAAAGGCAATGTGGATATGGTGTGCCAACGATACGGTGTTCCTTTGGTCGGAGGTCTGGAAGACTTGATTCGAACGGTTCGCGAACGGTTGGCCCGCCGACAGGCGAACAGATCAATCCTTCCTCTTTTCGTGGGCAAGTTCCTCGCACTGGTCAAAGAAGGCCACTGGGAATATGCCGATCGCACCAACGCAACTGGTGCGGCGATCATCGTCGCCGTAACGGACGAGCAAAAGCTACTGCTGGTGGAACAATATCGAATTCCAGTCCACGCCCGCACGATTGAAATGCCCGCAGGCATCATTGGCGACGAGCCAGGCAGTAGTAACGAAGAACATGCCGAAGCGGCACGCCGCGAGTTGGAGGAAGAAACCGGCTATCGCGCTGAACACATGAAAGCGTTGACGCATGGCCCGGCTTCCAGCGGTCTCACGTCGGAAACCGTGACGCTGTTCCTTGCGACAAAATTGCGCCGCATGGGATCGGGCGGTGGAGTCGAAAATGAGAATATCATCGTTCACGAAGTGGCGGTGAATGAAGTGGACACTTGGCTTGAGCAGAAAGCCGCAGCAGGCCTTCTGATTGATCCCAAAGTTTACGCCGGGCTCTATTTCATCAGGAGGCGGCAATGAACTCATCTGCCGATATTTCCCAATCGGAAAGGATTCTCGGCGGCTTGTGGGGTTCGCTGGTTGGTGATGCCTTGGGCGTTCCAGTCGAATTCAAAGACCGCGAACCAGTGCAAGCTGACCCCGTCACCGACATGCGAGGATTTGGATCCCACAAGCAACCTCCGGGCACCTGGTCCGATGATGGAGCGTTGATACTCTGCACCGTGAACAGTCTTATCCACAGTGAATTTGACACCGCCGACATGGGAGATCGCTTCGTTCGATGGATGAACGATGGATTGTGGACTGCCACTGGAGTTGTTTTTGATGTGGGAGGAACTACAACCGATGCCCTGATGCGAATTGCGTTGAGGACGCCGGCAGAACGGGCCGGTGGATGCGACGAATACAGCAATGGCAACGGCTCTTTGATGCGAATTCTTCCGGTCTCTTTGCGGTTTGCCTCACGATCAACTGATCTACTCGCAAGATATTCAGAACGGGCTTCAGCAATTACACACGGGCACGCACGATCAAAGATGGCATGTGTGTTTTATGGCATCCTTGTCCGAGAGCTCTTGGCGAATAGTTCGCGCGAATACGCCTTGGCTTCTGCCCGCAGGGAATTCTCGGCGCTTTATGCAGGGAATCAAGAACTCGATCAGTTCCGCCACATCCTTGAAGACGAGTTCATGGAGCTACCCGAAGGAGAGATTGTCTCCACCGGTTACGTGTTACACACGTTGCATGCGAGCCTCTGGTGCCTGCTCACGAGCGATACTTTCAAGGAATGCGTGCTTCGAGCGGTCAATCTTGGCGGCGACACTGATACGACAGGCTGTGTCGCGGGTGGGCTTGCCGGTGTGTATTACGGAATGCAGTCGATTCCGGAAAAGTGGATTTGGTCATTGGCAAGACGAGAAGATTTGGAAGAGCTGTTCGATCGTTTTGCGGAAATCCTTACTTCCTCAAATGAGCAAAAGCAGTGAACAACTCGAACAGCTCTTTGCAGGTGTGCTGCTTGGAACAGCCGTCGGCGATGCACTTGGCCTGCCCGCTGAGAATCTTTCGCCAGAACGCATCAAGCGACGATGGAACGGCGAATGGCGGATGCGCCTCCTGTTCGGTCGCGGCATGATCAGTGATGACACCGAACACACGCTGATGGTCGCGCAAACGTTGCTTTCTCATCCCAAAGACGCCGCGGCTTTCCAGCGTTCGCTCGCATGGAAGTTTCGCTGGTGGTTCGCTTCTTTGCCTGGCGGCGTCGGTCTTGCGACCGCAAAGGCATGTTTGAAGTTGTGGCTTGGATTCCCTGCAAGCAAAGCATCCGTCAAATCTGCTGGAAGCGGACCGGCCATGAGGAGCGCCATCATCGGCGCATATTTCGTGAATGAACGGGAGCGGAGGCGGGAATTCGTGATGGCTTCCTCGCGCCTCACACATCGCGGTTGGCAAGCTGAGACCGCGGCGCTGGCAGTGGCTGAATGCGTTGCGCTTGCGGTTCAAAATCAGAAACAGCCGGAACCTGAACAAGTTTTCGATGTCCTCCGCGAATTGAGCGATGAAGCCGAGTGGCAGAAATGGTTTTCGCAAATCGAGTCCTCACTCGCGACGAACCGAAGCGTGTCGGAATTCGTGCGCTCGGTTGGATTGAAAAGAGGCGTCAGCGGTTACTCGCTCCACGTTGTGCCGGTTGCTATCTACGCGTGGTTGCGCCATCCAGGCGACTTACGCACGGCAATGATCAACACGCTTGAATGTGGTGGTGACACAGATACGGCTGGAGCAATTCTTGGAGCGTTGATGGGCGCAACGATTGGCAAACAAGGTATCCCATGCGATTGGCTCGACAACGTCTGCGACTGGCCACGCTCCATTTCATTCATGGAACGCGTCGCCGCAAGGCTTGCCGAACAAAAGCAAACGGAACAGCCGCTTGGTGCGGTTCACTACTTTTGGTTGGGCTTGGTTCCTAGGAATATGTTTTTCCTTGTGGCTATTCTCCTGCACGGTTTTCGCCGCCTTGCACCGCCATATTGAAATCGGTTCGCTCCACGTTCCATCAATCCATCCGCATATATGAATTCAAAATAATCGCACCCTGCGAAGTATAAGTGGACTGTAACCACGCGTTTGTAGTATTCGTCTCAGCACGTTCGATGAGAAACCACATCAACATAACAACTCAGATTTGGCCGACACTGGCGGTCGCGAAAGCGGCCCGTCATAGCCGGTTCAATCAAGGTTGTGTGTTCAACCTTGGACTATCCAAATCCTATGGAGGGAATATGCCCGAAGTGCGTTTGGATAAACTGGAGGTAAGCAGCTAGAGAATCGAAAGAGGATTTCTACACCCTGCTTACCCCGAGTAAGCAGGGTTTTTTGTTGCCTGGAAACTGACGGTGAAATGGCAGTGACGAAAGGTGAACCGACTGTGAACGAACATAGAACGACGTCTTGATGATGTCTGACAGTGCCAAACGAATTGAAGCGCAGGAACGAACTGACGTTCCACCGACGTGGTGTGCCCACGCGGGGCGAAGACGCGCGCCGAGACGATTTGAAACGCTTTTACAATTTAAGGGCTTCGGAGGAGGTGTGCCCCTAAACACCGAAACAGCCGCCATGAAACCGCGGGTTGGTAGCGCAAGCTAGCAAGAGGTGTTTGTTCTTTATTGAAATGGCATGGGCCGGGACTGAAACAAGTCCCGGCCCTTTCAATTTCGCGGTTGTGATTTAAGAGCAGAATGCCTCGCCGCCAATGAGGAAGTCTGGGTGCAATTCCCGGCAACCGCACCAATTTCTATTACGCCGAGCGCCAGCTTGCGCAGCAGAGTCTCCAAAACTCCGCTTGCTTGGGGCAGCACCAAGGCGGCGTGCCAAATCTCGGGGTCGTGGCAGACAAGCAATGCACTTGCCCTGCAAGCAAGCTGATGTGGGAGCGTTACCCACCGACTCCACCATTTCACTGCGGGGAGAATGAGATTCAGGCGAGTTTCATAAGCTGTGCCTCTGTGGGCGCAACTCCCACCCCCGCTACCATTTCAGGGGAAATGATCCAGTTGCCCGACTGTAAATCGGGTGTCACAAAACAAAACTGGAAGTGACGAGCTGGAGCATTACCAGCACTTCTCACCATTTCTGGATCCGTAGCTCAATCAGCGGAGCAACCCGTTGTCTGCGGGAAGGCTGAGGGTGCAATTCCCTTCGGGTCCGCCATTTCATCGGGGCGTAGCTCAGTCTTCAGAGCGCGCGGCTTGGGCCCGCGAGGTCGCAGGTGGAAATCCTGCCGTTCCGACCATTTTCAAATCTACCCGGGTGGAAACCGGCTGCCGGCAGAGATCTCGCACGATCGAAGTAATGGCCGGATCGGCTTCCTGTGCGCCGGGTGAACTTTGCTCACGTAGCTCAATCAACAGAGCGCGATGCTTCTAACATCGAAGATGAAGGTGAGAGTCCTTCCGTGAGCGCCATTGCCAGGTGGTGTGAAAGTAGCACGACGGTTTGTTAAACCGCACGGTGTTGGTGCGAGTCCAACCCTGGCAGCCAATTTCAGGGTGTAATGTCAGCAGCAGACGGCCTTGTTCGGAACGAGGAGGTCGCAGGTGCAACTCCTGCCACCCTGACCATTTCGGATGGTTGGCAGAGCAGTAATGCCCCGGTCCCGAAAACCGAGTGAGCCTCCGGGCTGCGTGGGTGCAATCCCTACACCATCCGCCACTTCTTAACCCTTAACCAAAGGAAATCCCATGAAGCCCGTTCTCCGCTATCAAAGCCAGTTGCTCTTTCGAAGGAGCTACAAACCAAATCGTCTCCGAAGCAAGCCGGCGAAGCTGCATTTTGTCTTCCGCCCGGTGCGCTTCGGAGTGAAACCACAGATCAAAACGTATGAATGCGATACAACTTGAATCCAAGTTCGCCATGATGGGTGCGCGCTTCAAAGTCAGTGTCGCGCCCGCGCAACGTGCTGCGAATGATTACGCCGTCGATATCCAAAAGGATCGTCACGGTGAATTCTTCGAACTTCGCGTGCCCGAGCCATTGCGCGATTCACTCGACGTGAATGTGCTCCAGACCGACAAACGCGATCGGCACCTGCTCCTGTTCGTTCGTCCGCCCGATGGGAAAGCGGCTCGCTTTCTCTGCGGTCACGACGAGCGCGAGTGGTTTGTCGCCGCTGTTCCGGGCGGAGCATCGAGCGTCGTGCAGGCGAAAGAGGCGTTGAAGCCTCTCGCCATTCGCGCTCGCCAGAACCAGCTCAAAGTTCCGACCCGGCTGCGAAATCGTCGCAAGAACGCGGCGTTTCGTCGCCAGGGTGAATGGTTCTTTGTGCCGGCCTCTGCCTGGGGACGCGATTACATCAACGAGAAATTCATTCTCCACAACGAACCGCTGCGTCGCGGTGCTGGCAAACCGCACATCGTCGAACAGCTCTATCGTGTCGGAGGTGAAGTCGTTTACACCTGCACTCGCCACCGCGAGGCGCTCAATGAAACGCAGTATAGGAAGTTCATTCAGAGCCACCCGACTGCTTCGACTTGGGCGTGGCAGGTGTTACGTCGCAATCCCCGCGTTTACGCGAAGGGCCGAATCCGTCATTCGGATCACGCCACGATCACGCTGCCAGATTGGCATCGCGTCGTGCTGAACACCGAAACAGAAACGGAAACAATGCGCAACGTGGCGTTCATCGATTAACCATCAACCACGACACATCGAGGGCGTTCAAATGAGCGCCTCTCGATCCACTTTCCCTGTCCCGTAGCTCAATAGCAGAGCATCCGACTGATAATCGGAAGACGCAGGAGCGCAACCCGCCGGGACAACCAACCCCGAGTAGCTGAGAAAGATTAGCGCCGCGCTGAAGCCGCGGAGACGTTGGCGCGATACCAACTTCGGGGACCAATCAATCACAATCCCGCTTTGCGCGGGCACAAAAGGAAACATGAACACCATGACTGAAACGCAGGTGCGCCTTTTCGCCTCGGCTCAAAGCTGGATCGAAGGTGAAGCGGTGCGCCAACTCTATGCCACTTCAAAGCTGGACGGCGTTCAACTGGCCGGTGGATTTCCGGAGCTACATCCCGGACGAGGAACGCCTGTTGGTGCCGCATTCGTTACCGAGGGTGTGGTCTATCCACACTTGATCGGCGGCGACATCGGCTGCGGCATGACGCTCTTCAAGACGAACCTGCTCCGCCGCGAGGTGAAGCTTGATCGTTGGGCGCAACTGCGCTTCAACCTCGAACATCCCTGGGACGAAGATGTCAGTTACTTCCTGGCTGAACGCGATCTCGAATCGACGGAATTCGATTCCGCAATGGGAACGGTCGGCGGCGGCAACCACTTCGCTGAGTTGCAGGCGATCGAGAAAGTTGTCGATGCCGACGAGTTCGCGAAGATCGGAATCGGCAAGCAGCAGATCGTTGCACTCGTCCACAGCGGTTCGCGAGGTTTGGGTGAATCCATCTTCCGCGCGCACGCTGCCCGGCACTTCGCCAACGGAGTGGCGGCGGAATCGGACGCTGCGGAGGAGTATCTCCGTGATCACGACTTCGCTGTTCGCTGGGCCCGGGCAAATCGCGAACTCATTGCCCGACGTTTCGTCGCCGCAATCGGTTCGGAAGCGGAGAGCGTCTGGGACGGTTGCCACAACAGCATCACCGCTCGCGAAAGCGACGGCGAAACTGTTTGGTTGCACCGCAAAGGCGCAGTCGATGCCGAGAGCGACTTTGTCGTCATTCCCGGCTCACGCGGCTCGTTGAGCTACATCGTGAAGCTAATCGGCGATGGCGCCCGTCACGCGTGGTCGCTAGCTCACGGAGCCGGGCGCAAGTGGACGCGCAGTGAAAGCCGCCTGCGCATGCGCGAACGCTTCGGCGTGATGGAGCTGGTTCAGACGCCACTCGGAAGCCGGGTGGTTTGCGAAGAGCGCGACCTGCTCTACGAAGAAGCGCCCGCCGCTTACAAGAACATCGAAGCAGTGATTCAGGATCTCGTCGATGCCGGGCTTGTCTCGGTGATCGCGACACTCCGACCGCTGCTCACTTACAAGACACGCAAGCTTCGCCGCTAGCGTGTCATCACTGGTCCAGTTTGGACCGACGCCAGGGAGGAGTTGGGTTCACGGAGTTAATCGCTGCCTGCGAGCAGCCCCTCCGTGTTCTCATCCCTTCCTTCAATTTCAGTCCGTGAATGCAAAGCAGCTCGAGCAACCAGCCCTTCAAGCTGGTCCTAGCCGGTGCGAGTCCGGCCACGGATGCCAATTTGCTCTCAAGGTGCAATTAGTTCTGCACACCGGTTTGCGAAGCCGGAGGTTCGTGGTGCGAATCCACGTGAGAGCACCATTTTCAAAACAGGACATTTGCAATGAACTGTTCGAGATGTGCGGACAGCTTTCGATGCTTTCGGGCGACCACAACCAATTCCCTCGTGAATCGTGAGGGCAACGGGACGCGAACCAGCTTTTGCCTTTGATTGTAAAGCGCCAAAGCTCGAATCGGAACGAAGCTCACTCCCATTCCAAGGGAAACCAGATTGATGACCAAATCAAAGTTGTCGAGTTGCATGGTCGGCTCAATGCGCCATCCCTGGCGCTTCATCCACGACCGCAATTGCTGGCCGGTATTCGTATGCTCGTCAATCAGCAGCCAGTTCTGCTTCTTGAGCCATTCGATGCGCGTCTTCGTTTTGGAAAGCTTTTCGAGATCGACGAAATGTTCAGCCGAAGCAATCACCGTAAACGCATCTGCGAACCGATGCGTCACACGCAAAGTCTTGGGCAATCGCGCCGGTGGGCACAGAACACCGATGTCCTGCTCGTTCGCTTCGAGCGCAGTGAGTATCTGGTCGCTGGGCTGATATGTGACCCGATATCCGATTTCCGGCAAGCGCCGCAAATTTGCATGGAAGAATCCAGGCAGGTAGGCAAGGCCAATGGTTCGCGAGACCCCCACGCGGATTTCTTTCCGCGCACCGGCGAACTCCTGAGCCAAATGCTGCAACGAACGATCCACGTCACCCAGTAGTCGTGCGGCTTCGCGAAAGAGAAATTCACCAGCAGGAGTGACACGAACGTTCCGTGTCGTTCGCTCCAGTAATTGGATGCCGAGACTGCTCTCGACGCCTTGCATTTGCCGCGTGATGGCGCTTTGGGTCAGGCCGGCGATTTCAGCGGCCTTCGTGAAACTCCGGTGCTTCACGACCAGATGAAACAGGGTCAGTTCATACAAATCGAAAGGAACGGTGCTGAGAAACTGATTCATGAGATGCATCAGTATATGCGACTAATGCATTTCACTCAAGAGTGCGGGCGCCATAGGTTCATTCAAAAACAGAAAGAGAAAACTATGGCAGAAAAGACGAACAGATTACCGCAAAACGTCGCCGGGCCTTACTACATCGACTCAAGCTGCATTGATTGCGACATGTGCCGCAGCACCGCGCCGGACTTCTTCCGCCGTGACGAGGAAATTGGCATGTCCGTTGTTTATCATCAGCCGGTCACCCCGGAAGAATTCGCTTTGGCGGAAGAGGCCAAGCAGGGGTGTCCTACTGAGTCCATCGGCAATGATGGCATCACTGAAGTTGCGGCTTCGAGCCAATCGTAGATGGGAGACCAACGATCTAGAATTTCAAAGCCTCTGTGCCACAGCAGCCACAGGGCGGGTTTCGTAAACCCGTATTCGTCGGTGCAAGTCCGACCAGGGGCTCCAGTCAATGGTGATCATGATGTAACAGCAGCATCACGCCCCGTGAAGGCGTTTGTGCCGGTGCGAATCCGGTTGGTCACCCCAATTTCGATGGGCCGAAGTTGATCGGTTATCCTCCACCATAAGGAGGGCGTACCGTCCGTGGCGAAAGCCTTGGCGGTCCGGGTTCGATTCCCGGCATGGAGTGCCTCCGTTCGCTCACGCCACTTGCCCATCGTCATTTGCCGAAGCAGTAACATTCGCTGCGCTCGGCTCAGAACCGCATCCCCGAAGGTTTGTGCGCAAGCGCGGACTTCGCGGACAGTCCCGTAGTTCAACTGCGATAGAACACTCGAAGAGATTCGGAAGACGTGGGTTCGATTCCCCTCGGGCGCGCCAATTTCGACGGGCCGTTGAGTTTGGGTTATCGGTGAAGCGGGAAACCGCGCGCACGTTCAAACCGCGCACCATCGGGCAACCGATGGATTCCCAACTCGCCTCTTTGTCCGTCGTTTCCTTTTGGGATGGGCCGCTGCGCTTCGGTTATCGAACTGGGTAGCTCAACAGCGACAGAGCATCTCGTGAAAACGAGAAGATGCGGGTTCGATTCCCGTCCAGAAACATCGAGGCCGTCTCTTGTCCATCCTTCACCATTTCGACGGGTCGCAGGATTGGGTTATCGTTCATAAACGCGTGGTCGCCGGTTCGAGTCCGGCCTCCGGCTCCAGATGCCGGGGTAGCTCAGTGGTAGAGCACGTAAATTCCCAGTTCGTTTCTTATCCGTCGGAATCAAAACGCCGAACTCTGATTCGGCACAATTATCAACCATCAACCGTTCACACATCATGAGACCCGACATGCACAAAGTCGTCATTGAACGTCCGCGATGGAATCCCGGGCCGGGCAAAAATGGACGACGCGCTAATCTGCCGGATGAACTCTCGCCAAAGTTTGAAGGCATCAAACGTCCCCACAGTTGCCGCAAAGGCCTGACGGATTTGCTCGGGCCATTGAAACGCTGGCTGCAATCACGGGTCGGGCGACTATGGAACGACGTCTATTCGGAAGCCTGCGCAGCCATCAAACCCGACAGCATCATTCGCGCGCACGTCAAAACGCATCTGCTCCAGTTCGTGGAGCGGCATACATTCATGCACGATGGGAAAGTCTGCGTGCTTGATACCGGCTATCACGGACGCGGAATCATTCCCGTGACGGAGCGCCGCTATGGTTGGAATCTGTTTTTCGTGCATCCCGAATCCGGCCTGCTCTGCGCGACGCCGCAGAAGTCCTGGAAGACTTCGCGACGCGAACGAAAAACGGCACGACCTGAAACCTTTCGTTGGCTCGATGGCAATTCTGCTTTGAAACAAATCAACGGCATTTGGTTTACGTGCCAGTTCCGTGTGGTTTCCCCCGAGGGCCCGTTCAAAGCTTACGATCATGCGCTCGGTCAAAATGTGGGGCGCGGAGGATTGCTGCGGCGCGACGAGCATTATCTGCACTGCATCGCCAAGCGCCAGCTTTCGGGGCGGGAATTGAAACGTTATGGTTTACGCAATAGCGCGGAGCTAAAAGCGCAGTCTTCAATTGGTCGCCAGCAAGACCGATTGACGACTGCGCTTCAGCTTTCAGCGGGCCGAAGATTCTGGGTTATCGGACACTGTAGGTTGGCGGTTCAAATCCGCTTTCGCGTTTCGACGCGAGTAGCTCAATCCGGCAGAGCCACAGTGCTATCCAAATCGCTCCTTGCCCGCTTTATGGCCGTGCGCCAGCACCTTCGATGGGCCGAAGACATCGGGTTATCTGTCATTGGTTCGACTCCAATCCGGGGCTCCAGGTGCCCCGGTAGCTAAATGGTATAGCAATTCCCGCGTCGTCCCTTGCCCATCTCCAATTTCATCGCGGCACGTGTCACGATGTTCAACCGCAACACTCAACCCGGAGGCCGTATGGCAAATCACATCCATAACTCGGAAGATTCGAACTTCGAGATCACCAGCAAACGTCGAAAAGGTTTTCCGTCAGAAACACAGGTGAAACGCGGCGTGCGAATCGTGCACGGAAACAAGGACCTTTTTGAAAAGCTCGGTCGCAACGACCTCTGCCCATGCGGTTCAGGACGCAGCTTTTAAGAACTGTTGCCTCCGCTCCGGACGATTCGACGGCGCAAGACGAAATCACTTTTTTCCGCGAGTAATCGCGAGCGCAAGCGCCTGCGGGCCGAACGATTTGGGTTATCTCGTCTGTTAAACGAACAATCCCCAAATTTCCAACTTGTCCGCAGTTCCAAAAACACAATCCGCGTCGAGAGTTGGCGGCGCACATGACCAAAGGAGGCCAACATGGCTATCAACTACGCAAAAATTTTCAACCGACGCGTTACGCCGCAGTCGCAGCCGATCCCGGGCTCGAACCAGGTTCGCAACTCGGGCGGCGGCTACTCATGGGCTGTGGATGACTGGACGCGCCTTGACCGCTTCCTGATCCTCGGCGCTGAAGGCGGCACGTATTACATCACGGAACGCGAACTCGTGAAGCAGAACCACGACGCGATCATCTACTGCATCAAGCAGGACGGTATTCGGGCCGTGAACCGCATCGTTGAGATCAGCGAGGCCGGTCGTGCCCCGAAGAACGATCCGGCCATCTTCGCTCTCGCGCTCGTCGTGACGCATGGTGATGCGGAAGCCAAGGCTCACGCATTCGCGAACCTGAGCAAGGTCTGCCGCATCGGCACGCACCTGTTCCACTTCGCCGAATACGTGAACGCGATGCGCGGGTGGGGTCGCGTCTGCGCAACGCCGTTGGCCGCTGGTATGTGGATCGTGGTGCCGATGATCTCGCGCATCAGGCCGTGAAGTATCAGCAGCGCGATGGTTGGTCCCACAGCGACCTGCTCCGGCTCGCTCACCCGAAGGCTCCCTCGGCTCAGCACGATGCGGTATTCCGCTGGATGCTGAACGGTGCAGAGTCGCGGGGTGAACGCGAAGTGAAGCGCAAGGTTCGCGGTGAGGATCGCATCGCCACGTATGGTGCCGTTGGTGCCCTGCCGAAGCTCATCGAAGCATTCGAACAGGCAAAGCGCGCAACGCGTGCCGGCGAAATCGTGAAGCTCATTGGTGAGTTCGATCTGCCGCGCGAAGCCGTCCCAACGCAGTGGCTCAACGAAGCCGTTGTTTGGGAAGCGCTGCTCGAACGCATGCCGATGACGGCAATGATCCGCAACATCGGCAAGATGACGAGCCTCGGTCCGCTGGGGCCGTTCAGCGACGCAAAGCGTCTCATCGTGCAGAAGCTGCGCGACGAGACGGCGCTCAAGCGTGCGCGCATCCATCCGCTCGCAGTCCTCGTGGCGCAGAAAATCTACGCCCAGGGCCACGGCGACAAGGGTGCGCTCAAGTGGTCGCCGGTGCGCGGCGTGATTGACGCTCTGGACGAAGCGTTCTACGCAACGTTCCAGAACGTCGAACCGTGCAATAAGCCGGTGCTGCTCGCGCTCGACGTGAGTGGCTCGATGGCGCAGAGCCACATCGCGGGTTCGTGCATCTCGGCCCGCGAAGCCAGCGGGGCGATGGCGTTGATCACTGCCGCAACGGAACCGGAATGCGAAATCATCGCGTTCTCGGCTGCGGCAAATGGCCATGGTGGTATGTGGGGCGGAGGTGAATCGGGAATTACCCGCGTGACCATCTCGCCGCGCATGAGACTGGCCGACGTCATCAAGCACATCGAAGCCATCCCGATGGGTGGTACGGACTGCGCGTTGCCGATGCTGTGGGCGCTGGAGCGCAAGGTGAAGGCGGACGCCTTCGTGATCCTGACGGACAACGAGACGTGGTTCGGCAAGATCCACCCCGCGCAGGCCCTGCGGCAGTACCGGGAGCGGATGGGCATCGACGCCAAGCTGGTGGTTTGCGGCATGGTCGCCAACCGGTTCACCATCGCAGACCCCACCGACGCCGGCATGCTCGACGTGGTCGGCTTCGACACCGCGGTGCCGCAGCTGATCTCGAACTTCGCAGCCGGTCGCGCCTGACCCCGGGGGGAGGCAACTCCCCCCACCCCTGGCCGGGTCGTATAACGGTCATTACACACGGTTGAAGCCCGTGGGAGGTTGGT
>JBQCEJ010000106.1:0-5411 GCA_051960355.1 Verrucomicrobiota bacterium
AACCGTGAGCCATGCGGCTGAATAGAGTCCAGCCCACTTGAACAACTTCATCATTCGATTCTTCTTCGGAGAACCCAGCGACGGATTCAATCAGCAATTCACGGATAGACCAAGCGATAGAAGACAGCCTTGGCATTCGGATCGACCGGGAGCGTCACGGAATTGGTCCCCAGCGATTCCGTTACTTCCGTCCAGTTGTTGCTCAGGCCGACGCTGAGGCTGTTGGTTTGCTTCATCAAGCGCCAGCCCTCGTTGGCGGGCCAGGACAGTGTCAGATTGCCGCCGCTGAAGGACTTTGTCAGCACTGCCGGAGCGGGCGGAGTCGATCCGGCCACGACCGTCAATACTCCGTTCGTCAATTCCCAAGTCGTGCCGGAGGGCGTGGGCGGCAGCGCGAGGCTGCTGAACGAACCGATGTGGCTGCTGGCCTGGAACAGCGTGAAGCTGTCGCCCAATTGCACCGGCGCGCCAAGATTCGAAACTTGCAGCGTGCCGCCGTAGGTCAATGCATCGCTGACATTGAGCACGTCACAGTTCGGCACTGCGCTGCGATCGATTTCCATCGAGACAACACCGCCCAGCGTCGGCGCCTGGGTCAGCGTCAGCGTTCCAATATCGTTGTTGCCGGGAGCGAGCGTGCCGCTGCTCTCCACTGGTACCGCACCCGCGATGCTGCCTTTGCCGGCGAGCTTCGCGTCTGCTTGAACCAGCACCGCGTTGGGGCCGGTGGCTGAACCGGAAACGTTGTTTACCCGCAGTTCGCCGGCACTGACGGTCGTGCCGCCGGTGTAGGAGTTGTCGCCGGTCAATTCCAAGAGGTTGCTGCCGACTTTGACGAGGCTGACGACATTCGTCCCAGTATCTGCCATCGTTCCGTTGAAGGTGTTGGAGAGATTGAGATAACCGACTTCAAAGACGCCGCCCATGTAACCGAATGTCGTGCCGGTTTCGCCGATGATCGAGCCGATCCGGTTCGTCCCGCCCGGTTCGCCGCGGAAGCGCGCGCCGTTGCGCAGGTCAACGGCCACATTCACCCACGTATAGCCGTTGGTGATCGGGCCGTACGAATTCTGGGTGTCGGGGAAACCGGTGCCGTCGCCGATGACCGTTCCATTGAATCCACTGAAATCACCGCTGAACCAGATGACTCCGGAAGAAGCATTCCGTTTCAAGGTCAGCGTCCCGCTGCCCGAAACGCTTCCGCTCATGGCGTAATTATTGGCCGCACCGGCCATGGTAGCCGCACCGGCCACGACGATGTTGTTTGCATAAATCCGGTTATAACCCAGATTCACCAGGCCGCCGTTCAAGGTCAGCGTTCCCGAGCCGAGCGTATGGTTGTTTCCGGCTCCAAGATTGAGTGAGCCTTCATTCATCGTGACGCCGCCGCTGAATAAATTGTCACCCGTCAAAGCCAGAGCGCCCGGACCGGTTTTGGTCAGACTGAAAGCGCCGTCGATCACACCTCCGACCGTGAGCGTATTGTTGCTCACCGCGATCTGACGATTGCCGTCGAGCGTCACCGCGCCGGAACCGAGGTTCAGGTTGTTGGCCGTGCCGAGATACGCAAAATCGCCCGCCCAGAGCTGGCTGTTGTTTTGGGCGACCGTCACGTCCGCGCCGCTGGTGTTGTCCAGCGCGCCGCCTTGGATGGTGAGCGTGCCGGTGCCGCCGAAACGCGCATGGTTAACGTTCAACTTGCCCTCGGCCAGAATCGTGCCGCCGCTGTAGGAGTTCGAAGCGGAAAGCGTCAGTTCACCGTCGCCCTTCTTGAGCAGGCCGCCCGTGCCGCCGATGGGGAGATTGCCGCCGATATCATACGCCTTGGCGCTGTTGCTGACCGTCACGCTCATCGGACTGACGGTTGTGGGCGAGCCTGAGGTGATCGTCGTGTTGGCACCAGCAGCGGTGTCGTCGAAGGTCACCGCCGGGCCGCCGATCGCTGTTTCGGTGTAAAGACCGGTTTTCCAATTGGCCGTCAGGCCGATGTCCCAATTGCCGTCCTGCGTGCCATCCCAAACCAAGGGCGTTATGGCGCTGATGTTTACGTCGATGCTCTGATTGGCAACGTTATCCACGAGGCTGGCCGTGATTCCTGAAGGAACCACCAAATTCAACGCGCCAATTCCGGGGCTTGAAGCGTTGCCGTATTTGATCAAAGGAAACTGGCCGGTTGCGAGCGTCGGTCCACCGCCGATCAACTGCAACGTGACCGTGGCGCTGGGCGTAAAATCACCACTGACGGCAATAACCGGACTGCTGCTTGAAGGCGTGCCGAACGTGGCGAGATCTACTTCAATGGTGGACGAGGCATCCGCAGTGAGCGAATTCATGTTGAGCGTGCCGTTGGCCGCCGCCAGTTTGACCGACAAGATCGCTGAGTTGGCCACGGAATAGTCGCCAGCACCGGTGCTCGCCGTGCTCGTGATCAACTTGCCCGCGCTGACCGTGGTCGCGCCGCTGTAGGTGTTCGCACCGGACAGCGTGAGAATGCCACTGCCGGATTTGGTCAACGATCCGGAGCCGCTCAACGTTCCGGCGAACGTGCTGTTGACGTCCTCGTTGACAGTCAGCGCCAGCGGACCTGCCAGATCATTCACCAGCGACAACGAACCGCTCGTGCTGCCCGCCAAGCCGTAGAGCGTGAAGCTGGTCAAACCGTTGGTGAATCGCAGGCCGTTTGCAGTGTTGACCGTGACCAGCGAAGTGGTGGAACTGGTGCCCAGCAACGAATCGGAACTGCCAACTTGAATTGCCCCGCCGTCGATGGTGGTCGTTCCCGTGTAAGTGTTCGTGCCGGTAAGCGTCCAAATGCCGGAGCCAATCTTGCGAATCGATGTCCGGGCGGTGCCGGTTGCCCCTCCATTCAGAATTTTTCCCGCCCAAGTGGAAGTGTTGCCGAGGGACCCGATCTCGTAAGTCACCGTGCCGTTTTGGTCGGCGCCACCGAGACCCGCCTTGGTGTTGGTCGAAATCAAATCGCCGACGCGGGTGGTTCCGTTGTATCCTTGCGCATCGAAATTGGCGCCAGAAAAGATGTTTAAGACCACATTGGTGGCATTGAACGCACCGAGCACTCGCAGCCGTGCGGGCGCGCCGTAGTTAATTGTTCCGCTCAACCCGCCGGCCGGCGAACCGTGAATATCAACAAACGTGCTGCCACCGCTGAGGATATCGATCGTAACATTCGTTCCCTTGATGGCCGGTCCGCGGAAGAACAAGGCCTTGGTTCCCAAATTCCAGACCTGACTGGCGGTCAGCACCAGCGTGTTGGACATGTTGAAATTGTTGCCGCTCAGCGCGATGCCGCCCGCATCCAACGCCAACGTGTAACCACCAGCAATGGTGGGCGTCCCCCCCGGGGTGTAAACTTTGATGCCGTTCCATGAAGTGTCTGCGCCCAGACTGACGACGCTGGAACCGGAACCATTTGTCCAGGCGGCGATGTCCCCGGCTCCTGGAACGATTCCTCCCTGCCAACTGGAGGACAGGTTCATCGCGTCCGCATTGTTTGCCTTGAGGATTTCCGCCCCGCTCGCAGAAAGACCAGCCGTGACAACGAGGCCGAGGGCCACAGATTTTAACAGAACTTTCATGTTTTTGGTTTTGAGTTTTAGGGGTATGCAACCGGCATACTAAAGCTTCTTCAGCGAACGCGTCAGTAGCCTGTTCAGGCGAGGCGCCCCGTTCACGACCGGGAATCGTGGGAGTTAAACCGAAACAATGTCGTTCGAAACGGAAATATTCCCGCCTCGACGCCGTCAGCAGAGTGGTTACTTGCGCGCGATCGCGCCTAAGAGGATTCTTCGCGAATCCACTGAATCGCGTGCAGCATGACTTCCGTCGACGTTTTTAAACCGAGCTTTTCCTTGATGCGATTGCGGAAGGAATTGACGGTGGGAATGGTCACGCTCAGTTCCTCGGCAATCAGGCGGACGCCTTTGCCCTGGCCGAGCATGCGGAAGACTTCCAGTTCGCGGTCGCTCAGCGTTTCGATCGGCGACTTGGGCTCTTCCGACTGGCCGCGCATGAAACGATTGATCACGCTGCTGGCCATTTTTTCACTGAGATACATGTCGCCGCCCAGCACCTTGTGGATGGCGGCTTTCACGGTTTTGGCGGGTTCGTGTTTCATCACGTAACCCATCGCCCCGGCCCGCAACGCGCGTTCGGCGTAGAGCGATTCGTCGTGCATGGAAACGACCAGGACCGGCAACTCCTCAAACTCCGCTTTGATGTCTTTGATCAGGTCGATGCCGCTGCCACCGGCTAATGAAATATCGACGATAACGACATCTGGCTTGGTCGCGCGAATGCCAGACATGGCCTCGACCGCATCGGGCGCGTCGCCGCACACCGTCAGGCGCGCTTCACGCTCGATCAACTGGCGCAAGCCTTCGCGGAACATCGTGTGATCGTCCACGATGAAGACGCGGCTCGGTTCCCCAACGGGTGCAGTCGGCGCTGTTTTTGCCGCGCTCTCGGTTTCTGCCTGATTTGTTTCAGCCATTTTTGATGCCTCGCAATGATTCGCGAGATAACGGATTAAAAAGACACGTGATCTGGGTGCCGTGACCGATCTGACTTTGCAAATCCAAAGTCGCACCGATCACCTTGGCGCGATAGCGCATGATACGAATCCCCATGCCATTGCGTTTTTCCCCCGTCAACTGGAAACCGGTTCCGTTGTCCTGCAGGGTCAACTTCAAACGGTCTCCTTCCGCTGCCAGAGTCACAATAACGGTCGTGGCTTTACCATGATTGACCGCGTTCAACAAGGCTTCTTGCACGATGTAGTACAAATGCAACTCCACCTCGCTGTCCACTTTGGCGGGCGCCACGTCGCAGACAAACCGGCAGGTGATGCGGAAACGGCTGCTCGCGCTGGCGGCCAGTTCTTCCAGGGCAAGTACCAGTCCGTGCTCTTCCAACCGCACCGGGAACAAGCCGCGGGCCACACTGCGCGCCTGCGCGTTCACCTCGTTGATCATGTTGCCGATCCGCTCCGCCTCGGTGAATTCCGCCGCGTTTTTCTCCCGCAGACTATCGCCCAAAACATCCACGAGATAGGTGATCGCCGCCAGTTGCTGGCAAACGCCGTCGTGCAGATCGTGGCCAATGCGCCGCTGCTCGCGGTTGCTGATTTCCAAAATCTCGCGCTCCAGTCGCCGTCGCTCGGTTATGTCGCGCGCAATGCCTTCGATTTCGACCACCCGACCGTGCTGTTCAATCGGGCGGGAGCTGATTTCGAGTTTCAGCCGATGACCTCTGGCATTTACAAAGTCCCATTCGGCCGTGGGCACATCCGCGCCGTTGACGATCTGCTGGAGCCACTGCTGGGCGGCGATGCGTTGATCTTCAGCCATCAGCTCGATTAGATTCTGCGACAAGACACTTTCGCGGCTGCGTTG
>JBQCEJ010000107.1:0-4235 GCA_051960355.1 Verrucomicrobiota bacterium
GGCAACGAATCCGTGTTTACCTCAAGTTTGCTCGCTTGAACTTTGATCAGCTTTGGTTTGGGCAAGGGAATCGGCTTGGTTTTCCAGACCTTGGAATAGGGCGTGAACACCGTAAACGGCTTGCCTGCCTGCGTCAGCAACTCTGCTTCTTCCCAAACCACCGCGTCTTTGAACAACTCGAAGCCAATGCCCGCTTTATTGAGCGCGTTGAACACACGACTGTCCCGCGCCTGAGTGTAGGGTTCATAGCGCTTGTTGGCGAAGACCGCCGTTGCGCCGGTCTCCTGGCAGAGTTTTGGCAATTCCACTTCCGATCGCCCAGCCCGAATGATCAATGGGTAGCCGAGCTGCGCGAGATTTTTCCGCAAGGATTCGAGTGATTGAAGCAAGAAAGCCAGCCGCGCCGCGCCCACATCCGGCCCAGTTCGAAACGCGTCTTCCAAAATGAAAACCGGGATGACGCACTCGGCCTTTGCGACCGCTTCGCTCAAAGCGACGTTGTCAGAAACCCGCAGATCGCGACGGAACCAATGGATGGCGATTTTCACGCCGCGAAGCTAACAAACCCAACGCGAAAAGGAAGCCGCCAAGGAAAACGGAACGGCGTTCAAATCCACCCGTCACGGTTGAGCGATCACGCGATAAAACCGTATCGGCCCATTCGTCACGGCATCACTGACATTCAAAAGCGCGTTGGTGGCGAGAATAGGTGCGCCGAGATTTTTCCAGCCGCCCACGGCCAGATTGGTTCGATACTGCACCTGATAATGCGGCCCAGGAATGGCGTTCCACGAAAGTTGAACCACATCATTCGACTGCACCGTGCTGGTGAACGTGGGAGTCGGGAAAGTCGTGGAACAGGTCCAAACCGTGTTTGAAACCACGAGTTTCAAACTCCAGCCGCCAGCAATGCTCCCGGAATCGCCTGGGTTGAAATCTTCGGCATAGAGCGACCACGTACCGTTCGGAGACGCGGCCAGCGCGGAAAGCGTGTTGCCGTAGGAACTCGGGGCAGGCGAATCAAACATATCGCTAAAGTAATCGGAAGGGCGAAACGTGCCGCTCGTCAGCGAACTTGAATCCGACATCAGGTTCACCGCCGCATCATCGAACGTGAACGTCTTGCCCGAAACCGGAACATTGAAACCACAGCCGTCCATCAAATTGACCGCCTGCCCACTCGGCGCAACCAGCAGCACACCGACGTCCTGCGGATAGGTGTGTTCAAATCCGGAAAGCGTCGCCGTCACTTTGACGACTGTTCCCGTGATTCCCGATACAACCACACTGGCTGGGTAAGGATTGGCCGTGTTCGTATCCCGGATTGAAATGGCATTCGCGTTGGCGACGACTTGCGTTGCCAAGGACGACTGTGAAGCACCCAGCGAAAAAACTTGGGACAGTTTTCCCATGTCAACCGGCCCGTCCGTCAACTGAACAACGCCGGTGACTGATCCACCACACGCGCCCGACGGAACAAAACTGAAAGGGCGTGCGACGGTTCCGCTAACGGGAATCGCTCCGAAGCTTTGCGGAGCGCTCGGATAAAAAATCCCATTGGTGGCCAACAGCGTCGCAACCAGGTTTGTCGTGGGTGACAAACCAATGTTCTTGAGCGACCAGTTCACCGTCACGGTTTCGTAAGGATCAATGGCTCCATTGGTCGGCGAGCCGGATTCAGCGGTTAGCGTTGTGCCAGCGAGTTGAAGAAAGGCCGAGTTGGGCACGACCGTAAAATCGACGTTGCACACGTCATAAAAGATATTTCCCGCCGCTTGAACTTTGATTCGCGCGTGCGACGTGCTGATATTCGGCAACGTCACGACACGCGAGCCGTTATTCGAAACGTTTGTCGCCAGCAGATACGGAAACGTATTCCCGCCATCGGCTGAAAGGTAGATGTTCACGCCCGCGGCATTAATCGGGCTGCTGGCGGTATTCGCGACGCTCCAGGTGACCGTTTGGTTTCCACCCCAGGAAACGGCGGTGTTCGGCGAGTTCACCACAAATGGGCCAGCCGTGCTCACCACGGTAATTTGTGTGTCTGCATTCGCTACCCCACCGCCGCCCGGCCGATTGTCCCGAGCCGTCACGCGGAGGTGCAATGTGTGACCCACGCTGGGAAGCTTTTCCTGATTCCAATTCGTGTTCGCAAGCACACTGCTAAGCTTTGGAAAATACCGCAACGGAGTATTCGCCGGCGACACCGATCGAAATAGCGGACTGCTGCCGTTGTCTGGATCCGTCAAAGAAGTCTCAACGCCGACGTCCATCTGCTCCCAGCAATACGTCAGCGGATCGCCATTGGCATCACTGCCTGTGGCGGTGAGAACAAAAGGCGTGCTCTTCGGTATCGAGTAATTGGCTCCCGCACTGACGGTCGGCGCGTTGTTTCCAGTTCCCGTGCTTACCGCACAGCTTGCAAAGCTGGTGATGTAGGTTTGAATCTGATCCAGGCTGCCGGCGTGGAAATAAGGATCGCTGTGCGCCTGCAAATCGTTCGGCGAACAAATCCCCGCATAAGCCATGATCGTTGAACCACTGCCTGGCTCAAACGCAACGGCACCCACGCGATTTCCGTTGCACGAACCAGTGGTGCTGTTGAAGGTATGATCCGCGCCGAACTGATGTCCCATTTCGTGCGCCACGTAATCGATATAGAACGGATCACCGATCGGTGCCGACCGGCCCGTTTCGCCCTGCGCTTTGAAATTCGAATCGCAGACCACACCCAGCCCGGCCAAGCCGCCGCCTGCGGTGCTGAAAACGTGCCCTATGTCGTAATTGGCCGTTCCAATCACTGCGTCCACGTTCGCCTGATTCTCATCCAGCAAAGCATACGTGTCATCATTAGTGTAAGGATCTGAAGCGCCATCGGTGTAAACGAGCAGATCATTGTTGGCGACCAGAACGAGCCGGACTGCCAGTTCGGTTTCGTAAACACCATCCACCCGATTGATTGCGGTCACAATTGCCGCCAGGCCGTCGGTGACGGTGCCGCCAAAGAACGCGCTGTATTCGCCCGTCGCCGCAACCGCCAGTCGAAACGTGCGCAATGCCGTGCCCGAAAGCGTTTTCGCCGCCAGACTCGCCGAGGCGGTCGGGACGCTTGAGCTGGTTGTTCCGCGGCCAGCCGTGAAGCACTGAAATTCGTCTGACGCGCGACGATAATCCCGCTTGTAATAGCTGACATGCAATTCGGTATCACCGCGATACGCGGGATCGACATAAACCGCGCCGCGCGGTGACAAGACCTGCGCGTGAAATCCCGACGGCGACAAATCCAGCCGCACCGTTGCTTCCGGATCGTCGATTCCTTGTCCAGCGTAGGTTTTGATGCTGGGAAACTTTGCCGCCAGTTCGGGCTCCATGATTGGCGCCTCGACGATGCTGAATCGCGCTTGCGTGCCATCAGGCATGGGCACCTCGATTTCCGTGCCGATCTCTTTTGCGCGGCGCGGCTCGTCCCGACGCGCTTGGGCCAGCTTGCGGCGCAAGGCAATTCCATCCATTCGAAACAACTGACCGCGCTCCGGCTCAACCCAGCGCGGCACGCGCGCCTTGGCCGCAGGCACGATTGGCAAATGCGTCCAGGCTTTTTCCAGGCCAATCGGCTGGGCTGAAACAGAATTCACCAGAAGGAACGCGATGCCAAAGCAGCATCCGAGAGTTGTAGAGAGAAACGGTTTCACAAGAAGTCGGGGATTGAGATCGGCCAATATTAACCCTGGCATTCAAGGATTATAAAATTGCCGCGAAAACATTCGAGCAAATTCATCTCCGAACCCAACCTTGCCCCAATCAAAAACCCGCCGATTGGAGCGCTCGCTGAAGCGGTTGAAGAAGCAACCCGGGCGCGCAACCCAAAACCACAGCGCCCAATGCCAGCAAAACCAGAATGAACTGGCTCAGAGCCGGAATCCGCAAAGCGGATTGACCAGCGGGAACATCCGCCACATAGATGCGCTTCAGCACTTGCAAATAGTAGTAGAGCGACACCGCGCTCATGGCGATTGCCAGCACCACCAGCCAGATCAGTCCCAGATTTGGAGCGCCCGTATGCACCACGGCCGCGAACACGTAGAATTTTCCGAAGAATCCAGCCAGCGGCGGAATGCCCGCAAGGGACAACATGAAGACTGCCATGCAGCCGGCCAGCGACGGAAAACGGGAAACGAGCCCGCAGAAATTCGAAAAATCGTCGCCGCCCGTTTCCCGGCGAACTATGCTGACAA
>JBQCEJ010000108.1:0-4723 GCA_051960355.1 Verrucomicrobiota bacterium
CCCAGCGTCGCGCGCTCGAGATCCAACCGTCCACCGACTTGCACCGCTGCGGCTGCGCCGGGATTCAGGAATCGCAAGAACGAGCCACCACGCAGGAATGCGCCCGCCCGCAAATCGCCACCGATGCTGAGAGTGCCGCCGCCGATTTCCACCCAGCCATCCGCGCCTTCCACCGATTGGCCGAGCACCAGATTGCCGTCCACCTGCAACGTGCCACCGTACATTTTCAGAAAGCCGTCGTTGATCGCGGCATTCCGTCCCGCGTTAAAATCGCCAGTGATGTGCATCGTGCCGGTGCTGATGACAAATAAGCCACGTCCACGTGCGGTATCGCTGCCGCCCAAGCTCAGGCCCGCGATGGTTTGCTGCGCAGGAATCCCTCGATACGTCACCACGCGCTCGCTGCCTATCACGACGGTGTTGGTTTCCGGCACGGTGCCGCTGACCGTGCCAGACGGAAGGTTCCAGGTAATTTGGTCCCAAGCGCCCGAGGCGGATGCTGTCGCGGAAATCGTTCCAAAAACTTGATCGACTGCGCTGCCTGCGAGGCTGAGTTTCACCGCGTCCTGCGTGCTACCACTGGTCGTCTTGCGATAAATGACCGCAGGCGCACCGTTGCTGTAGCCCGCGATGGAAATCCGCAGCGCCCCGCTGCGCGCAGTGAAGACCACATTGGAATCGAATGCCCACGCGTATTCGGACGCGGCCACGAAAGCCAAGCCGTCGGTTCGCGTTCCCACGATGGCATCATCGGCCGTGCCGTAAGCAGCGTCACCGCCGGGATCAGTGAACGTCACGGTCGCGCTGTAGGCCACCGTTCCGCCCGACTTCGACGCCCAGCCAAGTCCCTTCAAGGTCACCACCGCATTGGAGGTCCAGTAGCCGGAGATGTCGCGGACAAATACGGTGGCACTATTGTCATTTCCGCCCGTGGCCGCGTTGTTGAAAAAGAAATCCGGCCCCAGCGCCGCCGTGACGTTGTTGGTCGTGATCGTCGCAGCCAAAGAGTGCGGGCACGCAGCGAGCGTCAGGAGCGCCACGATCGTCGAGGCCGTTTGTCGGATATAAGCGGAGGCATTCACAGCTTGGGTACTGGCATCAGCCCGTCCGGCGTTTCCACCGGACGGGCACGTGATGTAAGCGACGACTGAACAACCCAGGTTTTATTGGTTGATCAGACGGAAGAACGTGGTGGGCACGGCCGGATTGTTGGTCACTTTCACCGGATTGCTGGAGTCGGGAAAATCCACCCAACTCGAATTCAATCCCACCGAGGCGGCGTTGGTCTGCCATTGCAGCTTGAATGCACCGGTCCAACTGAACTGGACGACTCCGGCTCCGAGGTTCGTGTAGTTTAGCGGCGTCGGCGACGGCAGCGAAGCCACCACGGAGATCACGCCCGTGGCCTTGTCCAGGCTGAACGCCTGGCCGGAACCTGCGTCACCCAGCACCGTCACGCTGCCGGTACCACCCGCCGGGAAAACCGCGAAGCTGTCGCCCACCGTCAGCGCGGGGCCCTCGTTCGTGACCGTGATTGTGCCACCGTAGGAAAGCGTTCCGCTGACGGCAATGCTGTCGCTCGACGGAGCCAGTCCCGTATTCACTTCGATCAAAACATTTCCGCCCAGCGTCACGTTGTTGTTCACCGTGAGCGTGCCAATGGCGTTGTCGCCCGGAGAGAGTGTTCCGCCTGTGGCAACACTGAGCGGACCGGCAATCGTTCCAATACCGCCCAGCGTGCCGGCGCTCACAAGCGTTGTTCCCGAATAGGAATTCACACCGTTGAGGCGCAGCGTGCCCATGCCCACCTTGGTCAGCCCGCCGCCACTGACCAGCGGGTCCGCCAGAGGTTGCGCGATGGCGATGTTGTTGGTGTCGGTGTCAATGGTGACACCCGCGGCGGTGCTGATGTTGACCGCCGTCAGATTGGAAAGATAATTCGCACCATCGGCTGAAGCTCCCAGGGTGCCTCCGAGCAAATTGAGTTCGGTCACGGCCGTGCCTTGGATGAAGTTTGCCACTTTGAGCAATCCGCCGGGCAGCAAATTGATCTGGGCAAAAGCGCCCGCTGAACCCATGAACACCGCTCCGCCGTTATTCGTCGTCCATGCCAGCGTGCCGGATATATCAAGGATGTTGGTGGACGTGGCGCTGGCTGTGGGAGCCTGGTTGTTGCCCACCCGGATATTCAAGCCCGCTCCCTTCATGAACACCTACGCGCCGTTGGTAATAACCATTCGGCTGACGTCATTGGCGTTGGTGTTGCCGATGCGGATGCCGCCGCCGCTCTTGGTTATATTCCCGCCGGAGATGACAAAGTCGCCGCCCTCAATTTGCCATTGGCCATTGGTCACGTCACCCGTCACTCCCGCAAAGGTCAACGTGCCCGTGCCCGACTTCTCATCCAACCCGCCGTTGCTCGTGCTGCCAGTAAAAACGACGGAGCTGATCACCGCGATATCACGTGCGCCACCCGTGAAATCCACGGGACCGGACAAGGTCACCGTGCCATTGTTTGCCACATCGCCGAACGCGCCGGAGCCACTAAAGGTAAGAGCATTGGTGACCGTGACATCTGCGGCTCCCACGGAGGAGAGGCGGCCACCGTTGAACGTGATCGGGCCCGTTCCCAAACCGGCTGCATTGCCCAGGCGCACCACGCCCGCAAACAGCGTGCTGCCGCCGGAGTAATCATTCGCCATGTTCAAGGTTAAGGCTCCCGCACCCAGCTTGCTCAGAGTCATGCTGCCGGACAAGCCGCCGCCGCTCAGGCTGTAGTCGTAGCTGGAATTGTTCGCCGTCACGCTCAACGGCGCGTGCGTGCCGCTCAAGGTGATGTTGGTATTCAGCGATGCTGGATTGAGCGCGTCATTGAGGATGACCTGCGTTCCGTCGCTGTAGGTATTAGAGCCGTTGAGTGTATTCGTCCAGTTGGCCGAAGTGGTATCCCAAACAGCGCTCAGGTTCCCGCGCCAGACCCGGTCCAATGGAGCGGCAGGCGTGACCGCTTTCCCGGCGAGGCTCAGGCCGAAGTTGGCGTAGGTTCCACCGATCGGAACTCCGGTATTATTATTGACGCGCACCACACCCGGCGCGGAGCCCGCTTCCCGAATTTTGCAACGGATGGCGGCGGAGTTGTTCCAGTGGATCGCCACGCCGGTGCTGGCCGCTGTGAATGTTATTGGTGTATCGAAAGTCGCGTAATAAAGCCCCACGGTGATGATGTCCGTCGTTAAAACAACTTGCGCCGACCCCACCTTGGTTTCATTGGCAAAGCCGTCGAAGGCATTCGCGTTGGCCCCACCATCCAGGTCATAGAAATCGATGGTGAAAGTGCCGTTGGTGGTTTGAGGGCGCTGCACCATGGCAATGCCGGTTAAGGTCACTGTTTGTCCCACCGTCCAGAGATTGGTCATCTGAACGGAAAAGCCCGGCTCGCCCACCAGGCTCAAGGTGCTGTCACCTCCGCCAGTTATTGCCGAGTTGATCAAGAGCACGCTGTCAGTCCCGTTGGTAAGTGGGTTCGGATCGGATGTTGTCACGTAACCAGCAGTCCAGCTGGCAGCAACTGTTTTTGGAGTGCAACACAGCAAGGCGAGTAATGCGATGATACTGAGCGAGGTGGTGGTTGTTTTCATGGTCAAGGGCGGGACAAGGTTGGTTCGGTTGATTCGGGTAAAGGGTGCGCGTGTTTCCTTAATATTTATCCCACAGTGCGCCGGGATCTCCCTTGGGAAAACCATAGCCGATTTTGCTGTTGCGAATGGCCTCGGCATGACCATCAAACCAGACGGTGCCGACCCTTGCGCTGTGGCGGGGAACGGAGCGATAACCGGCATCATTGGGATAACCGGAAAAACTCGGCACATTGAAAAAAGTGCTGGCGGCGCCTCCGGTGTCACCGGTGGCTTTAACCTCGGTCCATTGATCCGGGTTCAACCCCACAGTTTGCGCGGTGACTTCGCCCGCATCCGCGAAAACCAGCGATTCGCTCGGGTGGACCACGCTCCCGTCCTTGATCGGGGGCGTGGTGTCGCCGGGAATATATTCCACGCCGAACTCGGGACGGCTGATACCAATCCCGAGCGCGTTGTTGGTACTGGCTCCGCCCAGCGTTGCTGTGGCTTTGGCCTTTACCGCGGGGCAGTCAAAAATCGTGCGGGCCGAGGCGTAGCCGCCCATGCGCATCATGTCCGGCCAGTAAACAAACGCACTGCCCGTGACAATGAACGAACTATCCACCACCACCGACGGGAAACCGGCGATGGTTGCGCCCCGACGCCAGTAACAAAGCTGGCCCGCGCTGTCATCCATGTACAGCCGGCTGGCGAGACCCAACTGACGCATATTACTGATGCAGTTGATCGCCTTGGCCTTTTCCTTCGCTTTCGCCAATGCCGGCAACAGCATGGCCGCCAGAATGGCGATGATTGCAATCACCACGAGCAGCTCGATCAATGTGAAGCCATTCCCAAAACGACCTGGATATCTGGAGTGCGCCGCTGTGGTTTGGAGCTTCATGGTATGATCCTCACCTTAACACCGGCCGCCGGACCGCCCATCCCACTTTCGTGTGAGACGGATCAAACCAATGCCCGGGATTGCAATGAAAGCAACGGGCGAAGGCTTTGTCCCCGATCGGCAAAGCGAGCCAACGCGCCGAGTCGGCCACCGGGACGGAATTTTTCCCCAAATCCGCCGGTTGAGCGGCGGAGCGCATTCG
>JBQCEJ010000109.1:0-5578 GCA_051960355.1 Verrucomicrobiota bacterium
ACGCCGTCAGTCTCGAGCCCTAAACCGTGAGTAACCTTGAGGCGGCATGAATGCCGCGCCCCGCTTTGGTCTCCGCAGGTTTCGTATTTGGAAAACCCTTTCCAACTGCAGCGTTCCGGCTTAGTGAAGCGAGACCGCAGCGCGTTCCCTGCGATTGCGATGCTCCTCGCGCTGCGGTAACGTCGCGGCATGGGAAAAAACCGGCTCGAAGCGTTCAGCGACGGCGTGCTCGCGATCATCATCACCATCATGGTGCTGGAGTTGAAAGTGCCCCACGTGACCGATTTCTCGGGCTTGACACCGCTGTTGCCAGTTTTCCTGAGCTACGTTCTCAGCTTCATTTACCTGGGAATCTACTGGAACAATCATCATCACATGTTTCACGCGACCCGACGCGTTACCGGCGGCATTCTTTGGGCGAACTTGCACCTTCTGTTTTGGCTGTCACTGTTTCCGTTCACCACCGGATGGATGGGTGAAAATCATCTCGCTCCGATTCCGACGGCGACTTATGGCTTCGTGTTGCTAATGGCGGCGATCGCTTACGAAATCCTGCAACGCGCCATTATCCGCGATCAGGGCCGGGGTTCGCTGCTCGCCGCCGCGATTGGGAAAGATTTGAAAGGCAAACTCTCGCTTGTGCTTTATCTGAGCGCGGTTCCGCTCGCGTTCTGGAATGTTTGGGTTTCGATCGCCAGTTACGTCCTTGTGGCGCTCTTCTGGCTGGTTCCCGACCGGCGGATCGAATGCGCCTTGATGGAACGTGAGGAACAGTGATTTTCTGGAATCGTTGGGAGCTACTTCCGGGTTCCCGGTTGAAGCCGGCCCTCATCCAGATCAATGAATTCGAACATGGTCTGCACGGTGCCCGGTGGGAGCCCGAGTTCGGCCAGGCGTTCATTCAATCGTTGGGTTCCGGCATCGCGCCAGCCGCGTTTGGTCATGAACGCATTCCAGATTTCAATCTCCTCTTCGTCCGGCTTGCGGCCATTCGCAAAGGCCCACGCGAGCAAGGTTTCATCGCTGCCGCCCTTGAGTGTTTCGGTTTCAAGCGCGGCGTAATCAATTTTCAAGAACCGGCAACAGCGCGCATCAAAACTGGTTGCCATCGCCGTCCCGCGGGCCGCCTGCCAACCTTCAGGAAGTTTGCCGGAAGCGTAGAGCCGAATTTTGTCCAGCATGCGACCGAAATAAACCAGGTCGTGGACCTGATCGAATGGGCTGCGCAGTCCGGGAATGAGCGTTGGAAAGGAATTTGGCATGGCCCGAATAGAACATTACTCGCTCGGATCTGCAAGCGAACGGGTACGGCGCGAAGAGCAGTGACGCAAGTCGAAGCGTTGTCATTCCTGGCCCCAGCAGGAGTAATTTGGGCCGGGCTCGCGGACTGAAGCGCATTCAAGATGGTCAAGCCATCGTCGCACGGTCAGTTTCGGGTGACGCCACAACATGCCGGGAGCGGTGGTTCGAATGATGTTTTCCCAATTTCCGCGACGGCAACACCGGACATGACAGGTTGCGCATAGGGAGTTTTCGACCCCAAAAGGGCATTGTTCCAGGTGATGTTTGAAAGACGCCAGCAACCGTCCGCAGTTCTCGCACAATCCATCGTAATGCATCCGGTGCTTCTGCTGGCAGTATAGTTGAATCATTTTCTCCAGCATGACTCCTTCGCGAATTCTCCGCGCAGTTCCCGTCGTTCTCGTTGTTTTCATCCCAATCCTCCTCAGGTGTTTGAACCGATACCCGAGCGACTATGAAAGGAAATCTGTGGCGCAAGGACAATGGGGCATGAACCTCCGGTGGGTGGAACAAACCCGCGCTCTGACGATGGGGATTGTGCGACAGTGATGTGCGTTGACTACATTTTTCGCGAGAAATGTCCTGGCGCACCCGGCCTGATCGTCTTAATAGCAACAAACAAAACGAAAATTATGACAACCAACAAAACCAACACCGTCCGACTCCATCGAGTACTCCGCGCCACGCCGGAGCGGGTTTACCGCGCGTTCCTGGATGCCGACGCGATGGCGAAGTGGCTTCCGCCCAATGGATTCACCGGCAAGGTTCATCACCTGGAGACCAAGGTCGGCGGCAGTTATAAAATGTCGTTTACCAATTTCAGCACCGGCAGCAGTCACTCTTTCGGCGGCACTTACCTGGAACTGAAACCAAACGAACTCATCCGTCACACCGACACGTTCGATGACGCCAATCTTCCGGGAGAAATGATTACCACGATCGTTTTCAAGCCAGTCTTCTGCGGAACGGAATTGAACATCACGCAGGAAGGAATCCCCGCGATGATTCCCGCCGAAGCGTGCTATCTCGGCTGGCAGGAGTCGCTGGTGCTACTGGCCAAACTCGTTGAGGCGGAGATTCCCGATCAGCCCTGATGGTTCAGCCCTGTTGACTCCGCCCTCGTCGGCAGCGCTCTCGTGCGGCTAACTTCATCCTCGCGATTCCACCGCCCCATTCGCCGCCTTTCAAAGCGAATGTCCGAATGGATTGACCTGGGTTCCGCTCACGGTGGGAAAAAAGCGGCTCATATTGCCGGGTTCGCCCCATCGCCGCGCCGGCCATTTCAGGCCAAAATTCCGGCATCGCGAAAGGAATTTTCAGCAACATGTGCCGGCGCGGATTGATTTGTCTGGTTGGTTTGTTTTTCTGTCTCTGTGGCCAGCGCCTGGCGGTCGGCGCGGTCAACGGGTGGACCAAACCCACCAGCGGTTATTGGGAAGAGCAGGCCTATTGGTCACTGGGGCTGCTGCCGGACGCCACGCAGGACATTGTGTTCACCAACGCAGGTTGGACAGCCCTGGCCATCGGCGGCGGTACCGTGCAGACCGTTCCGCAGTCCCTGCACGTCGCCTCGTTGCGCGTGGGTGCGCCCGTTGATTCCTATAACACGCTGCTGATGAACTTCTCAGGATTTGAACAGCCGCTGCAAACCGGAAGCCTCATCATAGAATCCAATGGCGCCGTTTTGATGCAATCCTCCGCGCTGGACAGCGGCTATCTCGGCGTGGGCGGGAGGTTCAGTCAGAGCGACTTTTCGCAGGTAAAAATCCACGGCGCGCTGAATGTTGGCTGGCCCAACACTGGGGTCTATTTTCTTACAAACGGAACGTTGACCGTTGAGGGGAACAACTATGCTGCCGCCGAAAGCATCACGGGAGGATTCCAGGGCACGGGGGAATTTTTTCAATACGGGGGATCAAACCGCACTCGCAATATTCAGGTCAGCATCAATGGCAAATTCAATCTCTACGATGGCGAGGTCATCGCGACGAATGGCATCACGGTCGGCATCGGCGATTACGCGGATTACGCCAGCTTCAATCAATTCGGCGGCAGCGTGAACGCCGACACAGTCATCAACGGAAACTATCTTCTGAACGGCGGCCAGATTACCGGACATATGGCGGTGGTTTCGGCGACTGATTATCAGCGGGTGAATGCTTACGTCTTGCAGAGCGGCGGAACCAACTCTGCCGCTTCCCTCGACTTGGGGCATCCGAATCGCTTCGGCGGCCGGGCCTTCTACGTGCTCTCGAACGGAGTCGTGAGTGTGGCTTCATCAACGACATTTCGCGGCGGCGAGTTTTCGCAATACGGCGGCCAGCATACGATTGTTTCCAATCTGTTCCTGCAAGGCACTGACCTCGGTTTGAGTTTCGGATTCGCCGGGGCGGATTACTTTCTTTGGGGTGGAACCCTTTCAGCCGGGGGACTGACGATCCAAGCATCAGAGTTTCAGCAGAACGGCGGCACCAACTCGATCGCCGGGAACATTGTGCTCAGTGGCCCTTATCCCCAAGGCACTCCTCAGGCGCCGCGATACCTCCTCGAAGGCGGTTTACTGTCCACGTCGAACCTCCTCGTGAGCGCGTTTTTCGGCGGCTTTCAGCAGACCGGCGGCACCAATCAAATCAGCGGGCGATTAACCGTGGCAGCGACCAACTATGGTGGTTTCCAGTATTCGCTTGAGGGCGGCACGTTGGTGGCGAAGGACATCACCATCAGCTCCAATGCCTTCTTCCAGCATTCGAATGGAACGATCATTCATTCCGGTCTGCTGACTTTGAACCAGGGCGGTTGGCGTTCGGCAATCGGTGATCACTCTCTCGGTCCGCTGGTCTTGACCGGTGGGCCCGACACCCAGTCAACAATCCGTTTTCCCGACGGCGCATCGATTCTGCGTCTGGCCAACAGCGCCATGCAGCCTTGGGATTCCAGCGCCGTTCTCTACATTTCCAACTGGCACGGCTCGACCTCTGGGCATGGCGACACCCAGCTTTTTGTCGGGTCCAACGGGAACGGATTGACGTCACAACAACTCGCGCAGATAAGATTTTCCCTCACCGGGGGACTTTACCCGGCGCAGATGCTGTCCACCGGAGAAGTCATTCCAGCGACGCAACTGCCGCCACTCGCTTTTTCGAGCAACCCGGACGCGCTGATTCTTTCGTGGACGGGCAATTACCCACTTCTTTCAGCCACCAACGTCAGCGGACCCTATGACCTGATCCCGGGAGCGACAAGTCCGTTCACCAACGCGTTCGTCGACCCGCAACGCTTCTTCCGGCTGGGGTTGGCGGCACCTTAACCGACTCCGGGTCTGGCCAAACATCTTTTTAAGCGGAGCCCTGTTCTCCCTCGCGCCGTGGACCAGGGTTGGACAACGCAAAATGGCGCGGTTCGCACGCTCGATCACCCAGCGTTCGTCCACTTCCGGTGAGAAATAAAAGGTCGGCCGGGAGAGATCATCGTCCGGCGTGACCACCTTTCGAGCGATGGCCAAACGGGCGAGTTCTGTGCAGGGGCCGGTTCCATGCCTTGGTGGAAAGCGGCAAAGCCATCGGCAAGATGGCTTTGGAAGGGTTCAAGCTGGAATGGGCGGCCGCCAGTGCAAGTCGCCTGGCGTGATGAGCTGCTAGCCTTGAAACGCTTTCATTTCTTCACCGGTGATTCCTTCGCTGCGGCAGATGTGAGTTCGTGGATCGTCACTTCGGGCCATCCGTCAGCGTTCCAATGCAGCGGCATGATCGCCAGCGTGGCTTTCCCCTCCATGCGGACGTCGCCCTCGAAATCCGACGTGAACCACTCCTTCCCCTGCGCATTCAAGGTCGACGCATGTCCGGGTCCAAACAACGGATTGTTGGTCGCCGCGATGAAAACACTGCCGCCGTTGTGTTGCATGTTCACTCCCGCCTTGTCCAGATAGGGCCCCGTCACCACTTTGCTTCGCCCGATGCGGATATTGTAAGTGCTGTTGGTGCCCTGACAGCAGCTTCCCCAGTTCACGAACAGATAATAATAATCGTCACGCTTGCACAGATAGGATGCCTCGATGGATTCATTGTAGGCGAGCGAATGAATTTTTGAATCCGGCGCGATGCGTTTCCCCGTTTTCGGATCGAGCTGAACCAGCTTGATGCCGGTCCAGTAGGAGCCGAACACCAGCCAAAGACTGCCATCGGTATCCTGAAAGATCGCCGGATCAATCGCGTTGTAGGCCTCGCCCGGCTGACCTTCCTGTGTTTGCACGACGATACCTTCATCGGTCCAATGAAAC
>JBQCEJ010000110.1:0-2617 GCA_051960355.1 Verrucomicrobiota bacterium
AGGTGATTGTCTTCCGCTCACCTCGCTTCCAAAGATTCCTGCCGGTAAATTGATTGAGGAACACATAAACCGACTTTCCGTCCTTGGACTGGGTGTAATAAATCTCACGTCCTCCTTCCCCGGCAATGGGACAGGGCCGAATCCCCGTGATCGCCTCATCATTAACAAACATCCACAGCGCCAGCTCACGAAAAATGCGCTCCTGCTCGAAGGGGATGACCCCGGAAGGCTCCGGCCCGGCGTTGATCAGGAGATTGCCGCCTTTAGCCCGGGTTTCGATCAGCATTTTGATCAGTTGCGTTCCGCTTTTGTAGTCTTCATTCGTCGGCTTGAATTGCCATTGCGTGCCGAGCGTGAAACAGGATTCCCACGGCCCCGGCATGGGCGCACCCGGCAGTTTCTGCTCGGGCGTCTCCATCTCGCCGCGAGTCACGATGCACTGGGGCTGAAGCTGGTGGATGTGTTGGGCGAGCTCCTCCTTGCCTTCACCGTCGAAAAAAACCACATCAATGGGTCCGTAATTACGGAATAATTCATCGAGCTGTTTTTTATCATAGGCCAGCAACGCCTGCTTTTCCCTTCCCGTTCCCCCCACCCGCCGGATCAGTTCGCCCTGCTCACGAAGAAAGAGAAAATCCTCCGGTGAAAAGTAGAATCCAACCTTGATGCCATGCCGACGACAGGCGTTCACGTAGGCCTCCACCACGTCCTTGCCGTAGGGCGTGTTCATGATGTTGAAGCGGGTCGTCTTGGTGTTCCACATGCAAAAGCCGCTATGATGCTTGGTCGTGAAGACCATGTATTTCATCCCGGCAATTTTTGCGATCTCCATCCAACCATCGGGATCGTAGCGCGTGGGATTGAAGGTCTTGGGCAGCTCGTTGAAGAAGCGATCCACGTATTTATCAGAAGCGCCAACCAGGGAATGACTGATCACCGAACCCAGTTGAGAGTCGAGAGACCAATGAACAAACATGCCCAGCCCCCAGTCCATGAACTCTTCCTTGCGGGCGGGTTGGTTGGCTAGCCGTCCGGCGGGCTGGTTGACGGCCATGGCCGTGTCGCCATCGCCGGTTTCCCGCGCTGCGACAAGGACACTTCTCGAGACATCGAGATTCGGTGTCACGAGCATGGAGTTGCCAAGAGCGTTCCCATCCGCGCGATGATCCTCAGCGTTGATGTGGAGAAGGTTGAGATTCGTTCCTGCCGACGTGGTCAGGCCAATGGCCGAAGTCAATAGCAGGCTGGCGAAAGTGGTGATGGTAAGCTTCATTGGCTGTTCTAGGTTTGGTTCCTGATTTGAACCTGTTCCCACAAGCTGTTTGCGTCAGCATTCAAACCGTTCGGTTCAGTCATTGCGGTGCGGAGGGCCGATCCACAATCATTCAACACTGGCCGCGACATAGAAAGGTTCATTTTTCGGAGTCGTGCATTCTTCTGGGTGATGAGCCCGTTGGGAACCAATGGCAACCAGCACCAAAGCAGGTATCTATTCCATAAGATCAATAATGCCTTATAAAACAATGGTGCTATGCACTTTTCACTATTGGCAACTCAATCGGATACAGCCGGTTTGAATGAGGCGCAAATGGTCGTAGTCGTGTGTGGAACTCTTGCGGGAGCCAATGGATCCCTCGGTTTTCTAGCGAAAAAAATGGTGCGCATAGCAGGACTTGAACCTGCACGGATTGCTCCACTACCACCTCAAAGTAGCGTGTCTGCCAATTCCACCATATGCGCACACAGGGCTGTGATAATGAACCATGCACCGTGAACTGCGCAAGGAAGAAACTGAGTTCGAAAGGCCATTCGATATTTGCGTCCGGCAAATCCAAACGGCGTGTCCCTTACCTCACCCGACCGGGCGGGCAATTGACTTGAAGTTCCCCTCTGTTAGCGTGTTTTAACGCATGGCGAAACCCATTTCCAAATTCGAAAAACTCCGGAACAGCGCTCTGGCACTCTGGGACGAAACCATCTTCAGCTCCACGCAGGAAGTGACGCGGGTACACAAGTTCATCCATTTTTGGGTGCTGGTTGGGAAAAGTTTCGTCCGCAATCGCTGTCCGATCCGCGCTTCCGCCCTTTCCTACCCCACTCTGCTGGCGCTCATTCCCATGCTGGCGGTGGCGCTCTCGGTGACCAGCAGTCTGCTCAAAAATGAAGGCGAAGAACGCATTTCGCAGTTCATTGAAAAATTCGTCGCCAGTGTCGTTCCTCCCGGAACCAATTCACCCGCGCTCCGCCACGGCAAGCGCATCACACCGTTGCCGCCGCTCAGCGCAACGAATCAGATGGCTGGAAACGAATCCTCAACCGCTGCGAACACGAACACGGTTTCCGTTACAAATCTCCATGCCGGTTTCGTCTCTCCTGACAGCCTGACCAACTTGGTAATCGCAGGTGCCGAAAGCACTTCCTTGTTGCCGTCGCCGACCAATTCCGTGGCAATCGCCAGCAGCACCAACACCGCAGCCATTCTGAGCGATCTTGCGGATGATCCCCGCGTCTTGAACGCGCAGAAAAATGCCGCGCGGGAAATCAACAAGTTCATCCAGAACACGCGCAGCGGAACGCTCGGCGTGACGGGCATGATCATTCTGATCTTCGTGGCGAT
>JBQCEJ010000111.1:0-2775 GCA_051960355.1 Verrucomicrobiota bacterium
GTATTCGTGACCTTGCGATTCGAGTTCCTTCACCATCGCGGTAATCTCGCGTGTCTCCGGCGCGTCGGGCGTCAGTTTGATTCCCAGTTCAGCGGCCTTGAGCAGAATGTTCGTGCGGCCGGACATGTCACTGACCAGCACGCGGCGGTGATTGCCGACCGATTCCGGACTGACATGTTCGTAACTCCGCGAAACGCGTTCGATGGCATGGACGTGCATGCCGCCTTTGTGAGCAAAGGCGCTGGGTCCAACCCACGGTGCGCGCGGATCGTGGCGAATGTTCGCGACCTCGTTCACATATTCGGAAAGTTCTTTCAGCTTCGGCATGGATTTCGGCGGCAAGCAGCGTAAACCCATTTTCAACTGCAAGGTCGGCATAACGCTGATGAGATTGCAGTTGCCGGTGCGCTCGCCGATGCCGTTGATGGTGCCTTGAACCTGGGTGGCGCCGGCTTCGATGGCCGCGATCGCGTTGGCCACGCCGAATCCACAATCGTCGTGCGTGTGAATGCCAACCCGGCAATTCAGCTTGGAAACGGCGAGCTTGGTCGTCGCGGCGATTTCGCGCGGGAGACGTCCGCCGTTCGTATCGCACAGGACGATGCAATCGGCACCGGCTTTTTCCGCAGCCTGCCAGGTCGCGAGCGCGTATTCGGGTTCGTCCGCGTAACCATCAAAGCTGTGCTCGGCGTCGTAGATGACGATTTTGCCGTGGTCTTTCAGGTAACGAATTGTATCGGCGATCATCGCCAGATTTTCATCCGGCTTGGCGCGCAAAACTTCCGTCACGTGCAACAGCCACGTTTTGCCAACGATCGTTACGACCGGCGTTTTGGCTTCGAGAATATTGTGCATCAACTCGTCGCGCTCCACGGCCATGCCTTTGCGACGGGTCATGCTAAAGGCGGAAATTTTTGCGTTCTTCCACTTGCGCTTCGCCGCTTGCTGGAAAAATTCCATGTCCTTTGGATTGGAACCCGGCCAGCCGCCTTCAATGTAATGAATCCCGAAAGCGTCAATCTTCTCCGCGATCCGGAGCTTGTCCTGGGCGGAGAAGTTGATGCCTTCACCCTGGCTGCCATCGCGCAGGGTTGTATCGTAGATTTCGACGTCGGGTTTCATAAATTTCCCAATGAGGGGAGCGCAATATCTACGACAATTCGGTGCCCTTGCAAAGAGCCAAATCGGAGAGGCCAAGCCATTCAGGTTTGGGATGAGAACCGGCGCAAGTTCTGACGCTCAGCCCAGCATGTCCCGCATGGCGGAGAACATGCTTTTGCCGGACTCGGTCGTGACCGGTTGCTTCGCCTTTTCGTCGGCGTGTTCAACGGCGTCCTCGGGAAGTTCTTTGAGAAAGGGCGAAGGATGACACGGGAGAACCTGGCCGTATTTCTTGCGGCCGGCACAATGGCTGATGTTCAAGGTCAGCATGGCGCGCGTGATGGCGACGTAGAACAACCGACGTTCTTCGTCCATCGTGCCCTCCACTTTGGAACGCGAGTGCGGCAAGAGCCCGTCTTCGAGGCCGACGATGTAAACGTGCGGAAATTCCAATCCCTTGCAACTGTGCATCGTGATCAATGTCACGGCATCGCCCGCTTCCTTTTCCTCTTCGCGCTCATTATCGAGCGTGATGCCTTCCAGGAAATTCTCCAACCGCTCAAACGGCGGCTGGCCCGCGGTTTCTTCATTGTCGAGGCTCGAGATCAGTTCCTTCAGATTGCGAATGCGGGCGTCGGAAACCTCGGGGTTTTTCTCGCCTCGCCGCAGATCGTTGTAATAGCCGATCTCATCCAGAAAGCCGTCCGCCCAAGTCTGAAGATTGACCGTGCTGGGATCACCGTGAAGTTCCTTGCGCGTGCGCTCGACAAATTCCACGAACGCTTCAATGCTCTCCCGCGTTTTGGCTTGGAAGGTCGTCGTCACCAGCGGATTGGTCATCGCGGCATAAACCGATCCTTTCCGTTCATGACTCGCTGCGAGCAATCGCTCCATGGTGACATCGCTCAAACCGCGCGCCGGAGTGTTGGCAATTCGCAGCAAACTGATGTCATCGTGCGGGTTGATGAACATCTTGAGGTAAGCGAGAAAATCGCGAACTTCACGCCGATCGAAATAACTCTGCCCGCCAATCAGATGATAACGAACGGAGGCTTTGCGCAGCGCGGTTTCCAGCGGACGCGACTGCTGGTTCGTGCGAAAGAGAATCGCCTGCTGGCTCCAGGGAATCTGCTTGGCGAGCTTCGCGTATTCGATCATCTCAACGACGTTGCGCGCTTCCTCTTCGTCGGATTCAAACGTGTGCAGCGTGATCTTGGCGCCGTCGCCTTTCTCGGACCAGAGCTGTTTTCCGCGGCGCCGCAGGTTGTTTTTGATCACCGTGTTGGCTGCTTTGAGAATGGTGTTCGTCGAACGGTAATTCTGCTCCAGCTTCACCACCTTGACCTCGGGAAAATGCTTTTCCATGTCGAGCAGGTTGGAAATCTCAGCGCCACGCCAGCCGTAAATGCTCTGGTCGTCATCGCCCACAACACAGAGATTGCGATGCTCCTGAGTCAACAAGTGAATCAGTTTGAACTGCGACGCGTTGGTGTCCTGATACTCATCGACCATGACGTAGCGATACTTCGCGCGGCAGGCTTCCAGTGCGTCGGGATGTTCGTCGAATAGCCGGAGCGTCAGCAGAATCAGGTCGTCAAAATCCACGGCATTACAGGCGTGCAGCGCGGATTCGTAGCGCTTGCTGATGTGCTGGGCCAAGGCGCGCAGGCTTTC
>JBQCEJ010000112.1:0-16238 GCA_051960355.1 Verrucomicrobiota bacterium
CGAAAGGAGGATTTGGGCTTCTCGCTTCTGCAGCCAGATCACGCTCCTGCCATGACTTTGCTGCCCGGACTGCCGCATCTTTACGTCCTCGCGGCCTTGGCCTGAAGTTGCCGCTGAATCGTCATTACCGCGGGAAGTTGAGATGGAAGGCGTGAATGCGGAAGAAACTTCACGTCCAATTGGAGTTTCGCCCGCTTCCGCGTGCACATCAGCCTCATTTGCGCTCGCAGGAATCGAAAGCACCCACGAAAAAGCCCCTTCCGTTGCCGGAAGGGGCTGGGTTAGTTCAAAAGAACTTAGAACTTGTAGATGACGTTTGCGGCGAGCATAACGGCATTCTTCAGGTTTTCGCTCGGGCCGTAGGCGTCGGTGCCGTCGGCGGAGTGATCCCAACGGAGTTCCACGCGGCTGAGTACGTTCTGCCACAGGTCATACTGGGCAGTAAGCGTGGTCGCGACGACGCGGCTCGAAGCGCCTGAGTAACCGAAGGTGTCAGGAGCGAAGAACCGCTGCTCACCACGATCGCGGAGGTATTCCACGCGGCCATGCAAGCTCAGCTTTTCAGTGGCTTGGAAGGAAGCGTAACCGGCGAGGGTCCAGGTTTCACCGTTGATGTGACGCGCATTGAGGTAATCAAACGCAGCACCGAAGCGCAAACCCGCAACCGGGGTCGCTATGGTGGAACCCGCGTAATAGCTCGTCTGATTGGCATTGTAGCCTTCGCTGAAGCCGTTCACGATACCACCGTAAAGCGTGGAACCGGCGAGGAAGCCGAAGCTTTCCGGAGCGGTCAACGCGATCGAGGCCATGTACGTCTTGTACGATTCAGCTTTTGGGCCTGTCGGATTTACTGTGGCAGGGAAAGTGGAGTAATCCACGTTTGGTCCGTGCGCTTTGGAATTGATCACGGGGCCGACGGTATTCGCCACACCGGCAGCGACGCTGACCAGGTCGTTCACGCGATAAGAACCCAAGATGCCCGTGTGCGTTTGCGGCTCGATGGTCTGGCCGTACGAACGGGTGTAGTTGGGGTTATTGGGGGAGGCGACGGATTCGTAACCGATGACGGTATCGAACACACCAACCTTCCACTCAATGCCATTGCCAACCGGCGTCCGCAGGGAAACGTAGGCCTGACGGATCGCAAAATCCGCAGTGCCGCCTGCCACAACCGACTGCGTCCCCAGGTTGTTGGCATCCGGTCCCATCCACAGGTCAACGTGGTAGCCCGAGGCCCATTCGCTCTCGTCGAGCGACTTGTTGAGCGAGAGCTGAACGACGTTCAGGTTGAACCCGTCCGCCTTGCTATCGCCGCCGAATGAGTACGCCGGATTGTTCTGATTACCGGTTCCAAAATTCCACTGCGCCGAGGTGTCCACGTACCCGCTCAGGGTGGTGGAAGAGAGCGAGGTCAAAACCGTGTTTGACGTCATCTCTTCAGCATTTACAGCGGAAGCCAAGCTGACCACGCCGACCGCAGCCAAGCCCAATGTCCATTTATTTAACTTCATAGTTCCTCCAGTTAGTTGTTGTTACAGTGCATATTGTGCACACACGACAGACTTAGGGTAAAAACAGTTTACCCGAGCACCAAACCGGTGCATTTGAACGCATTGATAGGTAAATCCCCTCCCTTTGACAACAGATTTTTTTGGCCTGAAGCGATTGGTTTGGGGTCCTCGTTTTCGGCGAAAGATCCCGATTTCTGTGCAGGAGCTGTCTGAAGTTAAGGCAAAGCTTTGGGCCAAAAGTGTTCCATCCGGAGCAAATTCCTGCGCCCTGCTGAAGCTGGCGAAATTGGAATAGGGCCTGCTAGGAACTTCCCAAACCGTGTGCGCGTGAGAACCGATTGAAGGTCCAAACGCAGCTCACAAGGATCGCACTTAAAACTAGCTATGGCCTCATTTGTATTTGTTGCTCGGGAAACGGCGTCCGGCCGGGAGATTCGCAGTTCCGTGGATGCGGCCACGGAGCAGGCGGCCATCTCCGCGCTGCTTAACCGCAATCTATTGGTCCTGAATATTCAGGAAAAGGTCAGCAAGAAAGGTCGAACCGGCGGCGGCAAAGTGGCGCTTCAGGACCAGGTGGTTTTTACCCGACAATTGGCGACGATGATCGATGCCGGTCTGGCCATGGTTCAATGCCTGCAAGCCTTGGCCGAACAGACCAATAACAAAGCCATGCGCGATGTGATCCGCGATATCTGCGCCCGGGTCGAGGCCGGCGACAGTTTCTCGGAAGCCCTACAAAAACATCCCAAAGTTTTCAATCGGCTCTACATATCGATGGTGTCGGCTGGCGAAAAAGGCGGTTTGCTGGCGGAAATCCTTTCCCGACTCGCGACCTACCTCGAAAACACCGCGCGACTGCGCAAAAAGGTCAAATCCGCCATGATGTATCCCACCGTGGTCACGGTGGTGGCGATTGGAATCACAATCTTTTTGCTCGTGAAAGTGATTCCCGTCTTCGGCGATATCTATACCGGCTTCGGCTCCAAGCTCCCCGGACCTACTCAATTCCTGATCAACTTGAGCAACATCGTTAAATCGTACTTTTTGCTCATGATTTTGGTAGGCGGCGGTGCGGTGTACGGCTGGTTGCATTTCATCAAAACCAAACCTGGACGCCAGTTCTGGGACGCCAGGCGCATTAAGCTGCCCATCTTCGGAGCCATCGCGCACAAAATCTGCCTGGCTCGCTTCACGCGCACGTTCGCGTCGCTGGTTCGTTCCGGCGTGCCCATTCTGGAGGTGCTGCAGATCGTCTCCCAAACCGTTGGCAACGTCATCATGGAGCGGGCCATCAAAGAGGCCGCTGTTAATATTGAACGGGGCGAAAGCATTTCCGCCGCCCTCGGCAAGCATGCAATTTTTCCGAGCATGATCGTCCGAATGATCACCGCCGGTGAACAAACCGGTAAAATCGACAACATGCTCGAACGCGTCTCCGATTTCCTGGACGAGGAGATTGAAACCACCCTCTCCGGCATCACCTCACTGATCGAACCGATCTTGATCGTTTTCCTCGGAGTAGTCGTCGGCGGCATGGTGATTTGTATGTTCCTGCCGATTTTCAAACTGTCCGAAGTGGTGAGTCAACAGCATTGAAGAACGCCGGCACAGCGGGCCGGATCGGTCCCGGCTCGCGACGATGAAAGATGCAGAACAACTCAGCGGCCCAAGCGAAGTGCCTCGGATGCAATGAGTTTAAGAAGAAAAGGTTAAGACAATGGCCAAGGTATTACTGGCAGATGACGAGTTGACGATGCTTCAGACCGTGAGCGAATTGCTCCGGCAGGAAGGCCATGAAGTGTTCCCGTACACCAACGCGCCCGCCGCTCTGGGCGGCATCGCCGAACACGCGCCGGAGTTGGTCATCACCGATCTTTACCTCGATAAAACCCGCCCGCATGGGATGGAGATTTTGGAAAAGGCCCGCTCGCTCAATCCCCCGGCCACCGTCATTGTGATCACTGGCTTTGGCACCATCGAAACGGCAGTCGATGCGATGAAGAACGGCGCTTTTGATTATCTCGAAAAGCCTTTCAAAGTGGAAGAACTCAAGCTTTGCGTGCAGCGGGCGCTGACCTACAACGCCGCCATTTCCGAAACCGTCTTTTTGCGCAAGCAGCTCAAGAAGAAATATCATTTCAGCCAGATCATCGGCAACGCCCCCAAAATGCAGGAAGTCTTCAAGATGGTGGAGCGCGTCGCCGACACCGAGAGCACCATCCTGATCCAGGGCGAAAGTGGCACCGGCAAAGAACTCGTCGCCCGCGCCCTGCATTTCAACAGCCAACGTCAGTTTGGACCGTTTGTTCCCATCAATTGCAGTGCGTTGCCAGAAAATCTGCTGGAATCCGAACTCTTCGGCCATCGCAAGGGAGCTTTTACCGGCGCGATCAATGACAAGAAAGGGCTGTTTCAGGAAGCCGATGGCGGCACCATTTTCCTGGATGAAATCGGCTCCATGTCGCCACTGCTCCAAAGCCGCCTGCTGCGCGTGCTGCAAGAGCGGGAAGTGCGGCGCGTTGGCGATAATCTCCCGATTTACGTGAATGTCCGCGTGGTTTCCGCCACGAATGAGCCTTTGGAACAGAAAATCAAGGACGGCACGTTCCGGGAAGATTTGTATTACCGGCTCAACGTTATCGGAATTCCCTTGCCGCCGCTACGCGATCGGCTGGACGACATTCCACTGCTGGTCGCTCATTTCCTTCAGAACAAAGGCAGCGCGCGAAACGGCCAGCCCTTCAAACTGACGCGGCGCGCCATGGAGGCGCTCAGCGCTTATCATTGGCCCGGAAACGTGCGCGAACTGGAAAACGCGATCGAACGCGCCGTCACCCTGTGCGAAGGCGACCTCGTCTGCGTGCGGGATTTGCCGCCCAGCTTGCTGCGGCAGGTGAAAATTTCAGGGCTCACGGACGAAGAATCCGGCGAAACGGCCAGTTTGCCGAAAATCCAGGAAACTGCCTTTCATCCGCTGAAAAGCTCCACGAATACAGCCACGCAGAGTTCGCAGGATTTCAGCACCGCCCAGAGCCTCAAATCGCTGAAAATCTTCCTGCGCGATCAGGAATTGACCTATCTCAACCGGACTTTGGACCAGTGTGGCGGTGATAAGGAACAGGCAGCGATCCAGCTCGGCGTCAGCCTGGCTACTCTTTACCGCAAGCTTTCCGACGACGACCGCGAGTAAGGCCCGGCCGCCGAGAATGCCAAATCTGGCGTTCTCGGCGGTAACTTGACTCCACTTTGCCTTGGGATTCGAGTCAACTCGGCGGCTTCATAATCCTCCCATTTTAACTTCCTTTCGGATTGGCAATTCTTATAATCCGCCGGACTGCGTTAGGTGCGGTCCTTTAACTCGAAACTGAAATATATGCCACTGACACATACCAAAGACCTTTTCGCCAAAGCCTTGAAAGGCAAATATGCGCTGGGCGCGTTCAATGTGAACAACATGGAACTGATCCAGGCCATCGTCGAAGCCTGCGAAGAGGAAAAAGCGCCGCTCATCCTGCAAATCTCCAAAGGCGCGCGCCAATACGCCAACCCGGTTTACCTCAAGAAGCTGATCGAAGCCGCCGTCAGCCTCTCGAACATCCCGATCGCCGTTCACCTCGACCACGGCGACACCTTCGAACTCTGCAAAGAATGCATCGACGAAGGTTTCACCAGCGTCATGATCGACGCCAGCCACGAATCGTTCGAGAAGAACGTTGAGATCACCAAAAAGGTCGTCGAATACGCTCACAAGTACAATTGCTCGGTGGAATCCGAACTCGGCCATTTGGTTGGCGCACAGTTCGACGAAGGTGAAGAAGGCGGCGCTCACTCCATGAGCGGCCATTACACGGTTCCTGATGAAGCCGTGAAGTTCGTCAAAGAATCCGGTTGTGATTCCTTGGCGGTTGCGATCGGCAACAGCCACGGCGCCTATAAATTTAAAGGCGAACAGCATCTCGACTTGGAACGCCTCAAACTGATCAAAAAAGCGCTCATGGACGCGGGCATGGGTGATTATCCGCTGGTCCTGCACGGAGCCTCCAGCGTGCCGCAATATCTCGTTGCCGAAGTCAACAAATACGGCGGCAAAATGCCCGACGCCCAAGGCGTGCCCGAGGCGGACATCGAAGTCGCGCGCCGCACCGGCTGCACCAAGGTCAACATCGATACCGACCTGCGCATCGCGATGACGGCCGGCATCCGCAAAGTCTTCGCGGAAAACCCGAAGGAATTCGATCCCCGCAAATATCTCGCGCCGGCTCGCAAAGCGGTGAAAGATCTCGTGCGCCACAAGGTCAAGAACGTCCTCTGTTCCGCCGGCCACGCTTTTGATTAGGCCAGCGCGGAATAAATAGAGTCTTTTCAAAGCGGCGGCAGTGAAAACTGCCGCCGCTTTTTGTTCTCCGCGAACGCTTCGCCGAGTTTTCCCGTGACTTCCGGCCAACGTGTGTCACCTGTACGTTATGGAAAAGCTCAACCCAACTCAGATCAAACAAGCACTGGCGACCGTCCCGGATTGGACGAAAAAAGGCCAGGCGATCACGCGAACGTTCGAATTCAAGGATTTTCCGGCGGCCATCAAATTCGTCACCGCCGTGGCGCGCCTCGCCGAGAAAGCCTGGCACCATCCGGACATTGATATCCGTTGGAACAAAGTCTCGCTGACCTTGACGACCCATGACGCCGGCGGTTTGACCGCCAAGGATTTTGAACTGGCCAACAAATTCGACGGCCTATAGTTTCCGGCTGCGATCAGAATTCGCTTCTGGCCGCCTCGGCACAGTCCGAGTCACTGACACCGAAAATGGCTATCATCGAAACACCCGAGGTCTCCGCACTGTTCAAGAAAAACTTCCATCAGACGCCCACGCACATCGTTTGCGCTCCCGGCCGTCTGGAACTGCTGGGAAATCACACCGATTACAATGACGGTCTGGTAATGGCTTTGGCGGTCGATAAATACATCATGATCGCCGCCTCACCGCGAACGGATGGAAAAATCGAGCTCGCTTCCTCCGCATTTCCCGAGCGGGAGATTTTCAGCGTGGATAAGATCGAGAAAAATCCCGCGGCTTCCTGGGCCAATTATATCAAAGGCGTGCTGCTGCAACTGCAAAAGCGCGGTGTTCACTTCAGCGGCTTTAACGCCGCCGTTCATGGCACCATTCCCATGGGCGCCGGCATGAGCAGTTCGGCCGCATTGGAAGTCGCCACGGCATTGATTGTTCGCAAGCTCTATCCGTTCACTCTGACCGCGACCGGCTTGGGAGCGGCACCGCAGCGCGACAGCCAGGGCCAGTTGCCCCCGATCGGACCTGCGGAACGGCTCGAATTTGCCAAGGTCGGCCAAGCCGCCGAAAACCAGTTCGTCGGTGTGCAATGCGGGATTCTGGATCAGATTTCGTCCTTGTTCGGCAAGGCTTCGTCAGTCATCGACATCGATTGTCGCTCGTTGACGGTGGAAAACCCGCCGATGCCGGGCGAAGCGGTGATCGTCTGCAATTCGGGCGTGAAGCATGAACTCATCGGCGGCGAATACAATGAACTGCGCCAGAACTGTGAGAGCGCCGCGAAAAAGCTCGGCGCGAAATTTCTCCGCACGGTCGAACTCAAGGACGTGGAAGCCAACAAATCCAAACTGACCCAACGCGAATACGAATGCGCCAAGCATGTGACGAGCGAAATCGCGCGGGTTGTCGCCGGTGCCAATGCGTTGCGCGCGGGCGATCACCAGCAGTTCGGCCAATATATGTTCCAGAGTCACGAAAGCTCCCGGGATTTTCTGAAGAACAGCACCAAGGAACTCGATACGCTCGTGGATTTGGCCCGCAAACATTCCGCCTGCCTCGGCGCTCGCTTGACCGGCGGCGGTTTTGGCGGTGCAACGATCAATCTCGTGAAGTATCACGAAGCACCCGCGTTCATCGATTACATGAAGCAGGCCTATGAAAAGGCGACGGGAGTCAAAATGACGCCGCTGGTCTGCCAGATCGTGGACGGGGCGGCCTAGGCTAAAAGGTGCTTCCGCTGCTCACACAGGCGGCGACAGTTTCAAAGCAAAAGCGGCGGTCAGATGACCGCCGCTTTTTTTCGTGTTCGTTCCCGATTACTTTTTGACTCCTGACAATTCAGCGGTGGTTTTGGTTTCCGCCTTCTTTTCAGTTTCCACCTTGTCTGTGGGCACTTGCTGGGATGCTTTCAAGATATCCTGCGCCGGGAGAATGATCGAGGTCAGGTTTTGACGGAGGTTGGCGGCACTACCGCCACCCGCAGAACTGACAGCGCGCATGACGAAGACGCCCAGCATTTTTCCGTCCGGCAAAAACGCCGGCGAGCCAAGCGTGGTCGTGCTCATGGAACTATCGGGAATATAGAAGGTGCGCGGCTTTTGAATGACCGCGCTGATGTGCTCGGAAGAAATCGCATAAGCGCGGCTGGCGGCCTTGTTCAGGCGGTTCAAGGTTAACACGGTGTCCAGCACATCCGCCGTTCCCGAGGCCGTGAGGTCAACGGCCGGCATTGGATTGGCCGGCCTAGTCTTGGGCCGAATGAAAGCCAGGTCCAGATCTTTGTCGCGCAGAACAATCTCGGCGGGCAGCTCAGAATTGTCGTCTAGAAGAATCTTGATGTCGCTGACTTCGACATCGACTTTGTATTCGTCCGACATCCGCCGATACATCTCTGCCGGATCACAGGCCGACAAGGCCACGACAGCCAATCCCGAAGGATCAACGACCGTGCCGGTGATGTCCTGTTTAGCTTCGTTGGAGCGGCCGCCGGGCCCTGAAACTTTGATGACGACCTGCACCGTCACCACGGCGCGCTTATTTTTGTTGAAAATCTCTCGCCCTTTTTGGGCAAATTCATCCGCCTGAGACGTGGCGGACAAAAGGCCGACCAACAAGCCGGCCGTGAGAGCAAATTGTTTTAATTTCATAATGTTTTCAGCTTTTCCAGTCGGGTTCCATCTCCAGATACAAGGTGTGAATGCCACGGAGCACCTTTACCACCAGCACGCTTTTCTTGGCTGACGCGATGCGCTCCATTTCCTGCCGTAAACCGTCCACAGTCTGAATGGGCGTGCCGTCCACTTCCAGTATCAAATCGCCCACCTGCAACGAACCGAGTTCGGCCCAACTGCCGGATTTCACCTCTTCCACCAGCGCGCCGGTTTCCCGGTTTTCCCACTGTTCCTCCGCGGCATCAAAGAACGAAACATCGCGCGCGGTGAACTCGAAGTTTTCATTCCAGTATTTCTTCATTTCCCGCCGCAAGCGTGGTGAACGCGCCAGCTCCGTCGCAATCTTCAGCTTAGCTTTGTCGCGAAACACGGTCAGCTCCACGGTTTTGCCAATGTCATATTGCCGGATCAGCGCAGAAAGTTCGTCTTCATACTCCGAACCGCTGGCCATCAGGCGCTCGTCATCCACGGCGACGATGAAATCACCGGGTTTGAGTCCGGCTTTTTCCGCCGTGCTGTGCGGGTAAACGCGGGTGATGTAGAAACCTTTGAGATCCGGATCGCCGAGCTGGTTGGCGATATCACGGCTGATCACCTGCGTTTCCACCGGCAACCACGCTTTGGACACTTCCAGACCCGGATCCTTCAATTCCTGCATGCCCACTTTGATCACCGCGAGGTAGCGCGAGGCTTTGCGCTCAAAGGTGGCCACCACGGGAACGCGCTCGGTTTTGCCGTCCATCAATTTGCGCGTGAACTCAACCAGCTCCTGAACCGACTTGATCGCGGTGTCGTTAACCTGCACCAAAATGTCGCTCGCATCCAGCGACGGCTTGGCCTCTCCCGCCGGACCGCCCGGGCGAACGGAGGTGACCAGAACGCCGTCACGAGTATCGCGCTTCATTTCGCGGGCAATCAGCTTGGAGATGTCGCGAACGGTCAGGCCCCATTCCTTCAGCTCCTGCTGTTTGGGATAAATCTCGCCGCGCTCGGTGGCTGCTAGCCGCAATTTCATTTCCTTGCCGGCTCGGCTGATGAGCACGGGGATTTTCTGGCCGAGCGGCAAACTGGTAACAATGCGCGTGAACTCCGGAATCTGCTCGTCGAAACGCACATCGGTCGCGTGCCCGTTGAGTTTCAGCAAGAGATCGCCCGGTTGCAAACCGGCGCGGCTCGCGGGAGAATTTTCCAGGACACCGCTGATCAAAACGCCCTTTTCCGCCTTGCTGTGCTTGAAGAGGGGTTGCACGTCCACGCCAATCCAACTGCGTTGAATTTTCCCGCTCGCCATCAATTCTCGGGCGACGCTTTGGGCGAGGTCGCCGGGAATGGCGCCGCTCAACCCGAAGCTGATCTCATTGATGCCGATGATTTCGCCCTTGAGATTGACCAAAGGGCCGCCGGAATTGCCGCCGTAAATCGCCGCATCATGCGCAATCCAGCGAACCAGCGCCCCGACATTCTCGCCGTCCAACTGGAATTGACCGTCCGATCCCCAGAAACGAGGCAGCACCATTTCCGTGTTGCTAATGATTCCGAGCGTCACCGATTGCGAGAGCGCCATCGGGCTGCCCATTGCCAAAACGTAATCTCCGACGCGCATGGCGGAGGATTTTCCGAAAGTCACGAAAAGGAAATCGCGCGGCTTTTCCGGGCGCAACTTGATAATCGAAATATCCGTCAAAGGATCAGTGCCGATCAGGTCGGCTTCGATCTCCTCGCGATTCCAGAGCGTGCAGAACATGCGTTTGGCGTGTCCGGCGACGTGGTGATTGGTGATGATGTAGCCGTCCTTGGTAATAATCGCGCCGCTGCCGACTTCCTGCATTTTGATTTCGCGACCTTGGCCGTATTCGGCCGAAACCACCCGGATTCGCACCAGCGCCGGACGGACTGTAGCGATCGCCGCGTCCACCTGGGCGTGCATGCCGACGGGAATCTCAGGATCTTTGGCATTCAGGATTGCAATGGAACAGGTGAAAAGCCCCAGAAACAGCAGTCGAACAAGCGCACGCAAATGAACTCGGATCATGCGCGGTTTTGTAGAGTATAGCCGTCGAGTTGCAAGCTTGGATTTGGGCGAGTTGCAAGCGCAGCGCCTTCGGAAGCGTCCCCGCGTTGGACTTGCGGAACCGGCGAGCCCATGGAACACTAGCGGACTCAATTTAGAAGCTATTGGTCTTAAATTTATGGTTCAGGCGATCGAAAAAAAGAGTTCTCAGGAAACAGGTCAGTACGTTGAAAGCTTTCAACGGTACCAAAAACAGGGTCAGCAACCCGCGTGGGTCTTGCCACTGCGCAAAGCCGGCCTTGCTAGCTTTGAGGATCAAGGATTTCCGACACTCCGCCACGAAGACTGGCGCTACACCAACGTCGCTCCGATCACGAAGCTGCCGTTCCAACCCGCTCCCGAGCCCGCCACTGATCCGCGCGCGACTGAGCTGGTCAAAGGCGCGGCGTTCACCACAATTCCTGGCAATCGCCTGGTTTTTGTGAACGGCCATTATTCCGCCGCGCTCTCCGCGCAGCATCCGCTTCCGTCGGGTGTCATCGTGGACAGCCTGGCCGGTGCGCTGGCGAAGAATCCGGCTTTGGTCGAGAAGCACCTTGGCAAATACGCTCAAACTCAGGGCAATGCCTTCGCCGCCTTGAATCAGGCTTTCTTCAGCGACGGCGTTTTCATTTCCGTTCCTGCGGGAGTCGAAGTCCAAGAGCCCGTTCAACTGGTTTTCATCTGCTCCGCCCCAGCGGGCAGCACGGTTCAGCCGCGAAATCTCATAATCGCCGACGCGAACAGCAAGCTGACGGTCATCGAAAGCTACCTGCACACGGGCAATAACGTTTACTTCACCAATGCCGTCACGGAATTGGTCGCCGGTGACAATGCCTCGGTCGAGCTGATTAAAGTTCAGGACGAAGCCGCCGATGCCTTTCACGTCGCGACGATTCAAGGTCACTTCGGTCGGGCCAGCAAAGTGAACGTCCATTCGTTCGCGCTGGGAGCCAAGCTTTCCCGGAACAACATCCGCACCAAGCTTGCGGGCGAAGGGTTGGAATGCGTTCTGAACGGGCTTTACCTGACGCGCGGCGAACAGCTGGCCGATCATCACATGATCGTGGAACATGCTCAGCCGCATTGCGCCAGCCACGAATATTTCAACGGCATTCTGGATGACAAGTCGAAGGGCGTTTTCCACGGACGCATTCTCGTCCAGCAGATCGCGCAAAAGACCGACGCCAAACAGACGAACAAAAACCTGTTGCTATCGGACGACGCCACGGCGGACACCAAGCCGCAATTGGAAATTTACGCCGACGACGTGAAATGCACGCACGGCGCGACGATCGGCCAGTTGAATCCGGAATCGATTTTTTATCTTCGTTCCCGCGGCATCGACACCGACACCGCTCGCCGGATGCTGATTCACGCCTTCGCCGGTGAAATCATCGAACGCATTCAATGCGAATCGGCTCGCGAAGAGCTGGACAAGATTGTCTGGGATCGATTGGAAGCCAATCCGCACCTGGCCAGCAAGTCCTAGGCGCGAGACGCGGCCGCACGAACCATGTTTGACGACCTAAACGACCTTTATCAGCAGGTCATTCTCGACCACTGCAAAAAGCCCCGGAATTTTCACGAAACACCGGCCGCTTCCTGCTCCGCGCAAGGTCATAACCCGCTCTGCGGCGATAATCTCAAACTGTTTCTCGTGCTCGAAGGCGATCGCATCAAGGACGCCAGTTTCGTCGGCTCGGGCTGCTGCATTTCCAAGGCTTCAGCTTCCTTGCTGACCGAGAACATCAAAGGCAAGACCAAGGCCGAGGCGTTGGAAACCTTTCAGCAGGTTCACGACATGGTGATGACGGGCAAACCGCAGGAAAATATCGGCAAGCTCGCGGTCTTCGCTGGCGTTTACAAATTTCCCGCGCGCGTGAAGTGCGCTATCTTGGCCTGGCACGCGCTCACGGCTGCACTCAAAGGCGAGGGCCAGCCGGTCAGCACCGAAAACGAGCAAACCTGAGCGCCACTATTTATGTATAACAGCGAACCCGTCACTTTGAGCCGCGATGTCGAAGCCGCAGTCGTTCCCGTCGGCACCAAAGTCACCCTGTTGAAGGGCGAAACCGCTTACATCACCCAGTCGCTCGGCGGCAGTCACACAGTCGTCGTCAACGGCAACATGTTTCGGATTGAAGGCAAAGATGCCGACGCGATCGGCCTCGAAGCGGTTGCTAAACCGAAGACTTCAACCGGCAACGCTCCCGCGACAGTGGAGCAGGTGGAAAAAGAAATCTGGAATCAGTTGCGCAGCTGTTACGACCCGGAAATCCCGGTGAACATCGTCGATCTCGGTTTGATTTACGATTGCCACGTGGAACCGCTCCCAGGCGCCAGCAACAGTTTCCGCGCCGCAGTGAAGATGACTCTCACCGCTCCCGGCTGCGGCATGGGCCCGGTGCTGCAACAGGATGTGCAGAACAAACTGATTTCGATTGAAACGGTGGACGACGTGACGGTCGAGCTCGTCTGGGAGCCGCAGTGGAATCAGGGCATGATGACCGAGGCGGCCAAGTTGCAGCTCGGGCTGCTCTAGCCGCAGGAGATTCGTCCATGACTCAAGCCACTCCAGACTGGTCCAAGCTCCGCGCTGATTTTCCGATTCTCAACCAGCAGGTTCACGGGAAGCCGCTGGTTTATTTCGACAACGCCGCCACTTCGCAGAAGCCGCGCGCTGTGATCGAAGCGCTGGTTCACTATTACGAGCGCGACAACGCCAACGTGCATCGCGGCATTCACGAATTGAGCAATCGCGCCACGGCTGCGTTTGAAGCCGCTCGCACGCGGGCTGCGCGGTTCATCAATGCAAGGAGCGCGGAGGAAATTATTTTCACCCGCGGCACGACGGAAGGCATCAATCTCGTCGCCAACGCCTGGGGCGCTCAGAACCTGAAGCCCGGCGATGTCATCCTGCTCACCGAAGTCGAGCACCACAGCAATATTGTTCCCTGGCAATTGATCGCGCAACGCACCGGCGCCAAACTCGCCTACGTGCCCGTCACGGGCGATGAGGGCGTGCTCGACTTGAGCCGGCTGGATTCCTTGCTGACGCAGGAAGTGAAGCTGTTCTCGATGGTTCACATCTCGAACTCCATGGGCACGGTGAATCCGGTTGCCGAACTGTGCGCCCGCGCTCGCAAGCTGGGCATTACCACGCTGGTGGATGGCGCCCAAAGCGCGGGGCACATGCCGATCGATGTCCAGGCGATTGGCTGCGATTTCTTCGCGTTCTCGGGCCATAAAATTTGCGGGCCCACCGGCATTGGCGTCCTTTGGGGTGGGCAGGAACTGCTGGACTCATTGCCGCCTTATCAAGGTGGCGGTGAGATGATTTTGAGCGTTGGATATCATCAAACAGAATACAAGAAAGCGCCGCATCGGTTTGAAGCCGGAACGCCGGACATCTCCGGTCCCGTCGGGCTGCACGCGGCGATGGATTACCTCGACGCCATTGGCCGCGAGAACATCTGGCGGCACGATCAGGAACTGGCGAATTATGCTTACGAACGACTGGCCGGATTGAAGGATATTCGCCTCTTTGGACCGAAGAACGGTCGCGCCGGACTGGTGAGTTTTCTTCTGAAAGATGTCCATGCTCACGACGTGGTGACGTTGGCGGATCAAGCCGGCTTGGCTTTGCGCGGGGGACATCACTGCACCCAGCCGCTGATGCACAAACTCGGCGTGGAATCCACCGCCCGCGCCAGCTTCTATTTCTACAACACGCGGGCCGAAGTGGACAAGCTGGTGGATGCCATGAAGGAAATTCAGAAGTTTTTTGGCTCATGACAGCAACCGACGCCATCACTCCGCAATCCGCGATGAGTGCCGTCCTCAAGGCATTTCCCGGGGCCCAGCGCGCTCTGTTTCGCCGGTATCACATCGGCGGATGCAGCAGCTGCGGCTTTCAACCCACCGAAACTCTGGCGCAGGTCTGTGAACGCAATGGCAATCTGAACGTCGCCGAAGTGCTGGCGCATATTCAATCCAGCCACGAACAGGACGCCAAGATTTTGATCGAGCCCAAGGAACTCGCTGAACTGTTGAAGCAGGACGCATCCGTGCGGCTCGTCGATGTGCGTTCGCGTGAGGAGTTTGAGGCGGTGAATATCGTCGGATCGGTGTTGCTGTCGCAGGACGTGATGCGGCAAATCCTTGGCGACGGTTCGAACACGCGACCGGTGGTGATTGTGGATCATCAGGGCAAGAACAGCCTGGATGCCGCGGCCTACTTCATGGGCCACGGTTTGCAAAACGTCCGCTGCCTGCGCGGAGGCATTGATGCATGGGCGCAGGAAGTTGAAACTGCCATGCGCCGTTATGCTTTGGGCTGAATTGATCTTTCCAAGAATTATCCGCCCTTCGCTCCCGGTTATGTTACTTTCCATCCAGCCATGAACGACGATTTACAAAAGCGCATTCAACAAGCGTTGGCCAATCCCCAGAACATGGGCGAACTGGCGGACGCGGACTCTATCGGAACGGTTGGCAGCTCGGATTGCGGCGAAATGCTGCGGATGTGGGTTAAATTCAAAGAACAAGGCGGCAAACGGGTGATCGATCGCGCCACCTTCCAATCCTTCGGCTGCGAAACCGCCATCGCCGTTGCCAGTCTGGCGACCGAATTGATTCGCGGAAAAACCGCCGAAGAAGCGCTCAATCTCAAAACCGAGGAATTGGCTGGCGAACTCGGACCCCTGCCACCGATGAAAATTCACTGCGCGCAATTGGTCGAAGGCGCTCTTCGGTCGGCGCTGCAACCGACCGAGGCGGCTGCGGAACCCTCGACTCCCGTCCCTTCCAATCCTGCTCAACCCGCGCCCACGCTGCTCGACAGTTTTTCCAAACCTGCGACGGGTTTGAAAATCGTTTTCCTGGATAAAAAAGCGGAGTGAGCCTGCACTTGGGCAAAGTGTCCCGATTTTTGCCAGCTCCGTCTCATCCTGAGACACAGCCTTGGGTAGCGAATTACCGTTCCTTTCGAATTCTTTCAGAGCGGTCTCAACCTGGCGACTGGCACCGCGATTGCTGGAAATTCAGCCATGATCGCAGTCTTTATCATCCTTGGATTCGTTGCGACAGGAATTCTGATTGGACTCTTCGCGACCGCGACAGCCCCAGTCGGATTTGAAGATGAGTCGGGATTTCATTACGGTCCGGAGCAGGAACAAGTTCACGAAGAATTCGCCTCCGCCGTTTCCCGTCCGCATTTGGCCTGAACCCAAGCTCGGTTCAAACGTGCTTGCCGGACCCGATCTGGAATCGTTCAGATCATCAGGCCGAAATCCGCATCCTTACCAGTTCCGCGTTGTAGCCCTCCCGAAACGTCGGATACTTCAACTGATAGCCTAGCTCCGTTCGCAATTTTCGATTCGAGACTCGCTTGTTTGTCACCGCCCGACGCCTTGAGCTGTTTGGATTCTCCGGCAAGCTCGACGGCATTGATCGTCCCAACCGATTTGCCAGCCAGGTAAACAGCGTCAGCTGATTCACCGGCTCATCGTCAACGACATTGAACACCGATCCGGGGCGAGCCGCTTCCAACGAAACCTTAACGGCACCCGCAACATCGTCGCGGTGAATCATGTTGAGGAAACGTTCTCCCGTTCCTTCGATCGTCGCCTCGTTCCGCAGAAACTGTTTCAGCCAATAACCGCGATCCGGACCATAGATTCCCGCTAATCGCAGGATTACCGCGGGAAAATAG